>JANMBS010000551.1:0-18615 GCA_031360525.1 Thermomicrobiales bacterium | reverse complement strand
GGGGGACACGTCGGTTCGACGCCATCGCTCGCCTCGACGGTCCGATCGACGTCGCGTACTACCTCGCCGGCGGGATCCTGCCGGCGGTCCTGCGCCGGCTCGCCACCGAGGATTAGCGACGCGGCCGGCGCTGCGGTCCGGCGTCCGCCTCGGTCACGCCGTCCCTGGCAACGAAGAAGCCCCCGGGGGAGGATCCGGGGGCTTCTGCGCGGAGGAGCGTTGTTGGTTGTCATTTGGACGCGCCATCGGCCGGGAGCGTGACGCGCGTGGAGGCCGTTTTCGCAGGAGTTCGTTCGGCTACCCTCGACGGCGTCGCCATCGGCCCAGCCCGACCATGAGGATCGCGTGACCAAACCCTCCCGCGGTGAGCGGATCCGCTACGTCTTCGACAACTTCATGGCCCGCGGGACGATCTCGCTCATCCTCGGTCTCTTCGTCGTCGCAGCGATCGGCGTGATCCTCATCACGCTCGTGGTCGCGGTCCTCTATCCGACGCCCGACACCAACCTCAGCGACCTGCTCTGGAACAGCATGATGCGGACGCTCGACCCGGGGACCATGGGCGGCGATAGCGGGCCGTTCGGGTTCCTGGCCGGGATGCTGGCCATCACGCTGTTCGGCATCTTCATCATCAGCGCGCTGATCGGCATCATCAACACCGGGCTCGAGGGCAAGCTCGCGCAACTGCGCAAGGGTCGCTCGCGCGTCGTCGAGTCCGGTCACACGGTGATCCTCGGCTGGTCACAGGAGATCTTCACCGTGGTCTCCGAGCTGGTGGTCGCCAATGAGAACGTCAAGCGCAGCGCCATCGTTATCCTCGCCGACCGGGACAAGGCTGAGATGGACGACGAGATCCGGACCCGCCTGCCGAACACGGGGAGGACCTCGATCGTCTGCCGCTCGGGCGACCCGATGGACATCGACGACCTCGAGATCGCGCGCCTCCAGACCTCGCGATCGATCGTCATCCTGTCGCCCGAGAACGACGATCCCGATGCCGATGTCATCAAGACGATGCTCGCCGTCACCAACCACCCGCGGCGCCGGCCCGAGCCGTACCACGTCGTCGCCGAGCTGCGCGACGCGGCGAACATGGACGTCGCGCGCCTGGTCGGCGGCGCCGAGGCCCAGCTCATCCTGTCGGGCGACCTCATCGCGCGCATCGTCGCCCAGACCTGCCGCCAGACCGGGCTGTCGATCGTCTACACGGAATTGCTCGACTTCGACGGCGACGAGATCTACTTCGCGAGCATCCCCGAGCTTGTCGGGCGGACGTTCGGCGATGCCCTCCTCGCCTTCGAGGATTCAGCGCTGATCGGCATGCGCTCGCCCGACGCGGCCCCGCGCCTAAACCCGCCGATGGCGACGGTCATCGCGGCTGGCGACCATCTCATCGTGATCAGCGAGGACGACGACGCGGTGCGACCGGCGGCCGAGCCTGCGAAGGCCGATGACGCGGCGATCCGGACCAGCGCTCCGACCGAGCTGGCGCCTGAGCGGACGCTCGTCCTGGGCTGGAACCGGCGCGCAGCGACCATCATCCGGGAGCTCGATGGCTACGTGGCAAGCGGTTCCGCAGTCACGGTCGTGGCCGACATCCCCGAGGTCGAAGCGGCCCTCGACGTGCTCCGCCCGACACTCGCCAACCAGACCGTCCGGTTCGAGCGGGCCGACACGACCAACCGGTCCGTCCTCGAGACGCTCGACATCGGATCGTTCGACCACATCGTGGTCCTGTGCTATTCGGATTCGCTCGAGACCCAACGTGCCGATTCACGGACGATCATCACCCTCCTCCACCTGCGCGACATCGAGGAACGCGACGGTCTCGACATCTCGATCGTGTCCGAGATGCTCGACCTGCGGAACCGGGCGCTGGCCGAGGTGACCCACGCCGACGACTTCATCGTCAGCGCCCGGCTGGTCAGCCTGCTGATGGCCCAAGTCTCGGAAAACGCGCAGCTCAACGCCGTCTTCGCCGATCTGTTCGACGTGGCGGGCTCGGAGATCTATCTGCGACCCGCGCGCGAGTACGTGGAGCTCGGCGTCGAGGTGAGCTTTGCCACGATCGTGGCGTCGGCGCGTGGTCGGAATGAGGTCGCCATCGGGGTCCGCACCCAGGCGGCCTCCGCCGTGGCCGGCGGCGACCATGGCGTCCGCATCAACCCGCCGAAGTCGACGCGTCTGACCCTCGGCGCACGGGATGCTGTGATCGTCCTGGCCGAGTGACGCGGGGCCCGAGCCCCCGGCATGAGTCTCCCGAGGTCCGGGTGCTGCCCGGATGGATCCCTTCGGCCGACGCTTAGGTCGGCGCCTGGAGCGCGGCGACGATGCGTGTGACGTGCTTCCAGTGCGCCCGCTCGTGGCTGGCCATCCAGTCCGCGTAGTACAGGGCAGTCCGCTCATATGTCTCGCCGACCATCCCGGTCACCGTCGCCGTCCGCTGCCAGGCCTCGGGCGCGAGCGGCTCCAGGACGTGGAGCAGGGCGGCTCGCTGCTGCGCGAACGCGTCGAAGGCGGGCGCGAATCCCCACTCCGGGTAATCGGTCTTCTTGATCCAGGTTCGCGGGTTGACGCCTTTCCATCTCGGGTGGTCCTCGACAACGATGCGCAGGACATTCCCGCCGAGCACGTCGTGACAGGCACGCAAGTGTGCGAGCACGTCGTTGACCGACCACGCATCGGCCCCGGGAGAAACGCGGAGTTCCGTCGGCGACAGGCCCTCCGTCAGGGCGGCGATCCGCCGCGACGTCTCGGGGAGGATGGCCAGGATCTCGTCGACCGTGAGTCCCCGGCCTGGCATCTCCCCTCCGTTCGCGTCACCATCGCTGTGGCGAGCGCGGGGCCTGTTTCGAGCCGCGCACTGTTCGTCATGTGGTGGGCGATACTGGATTCGAACCAGTGACTTCACGGATGTGAACCGTGCGCTCTAACCGCTGAGCTAATCGCCCGAGAGGATCGTCGAGCCGTCTACCGAGTCAGGATGCTCGGAAGGCGGAGGCGACGCCCCTGCGAGCCATCCGCCTGAGGATAGCGACGCCCCCTGCGAGCCATCCGCCTGAGGATCATACCCGCAGGCCTGGCCAGCGGGCCACGATCGCCTCCTCGTCGACACCCTCGACGACCACCAGCTTCTGGCGACTGGCGGCGCCTGCCACGATCCGGACGTCGCGCCGAGCGATCCCGAGCTCATCGGCCAGGATGCGGACCAGCGAGGCGTTGGCTGCCCCCTCGACGGCCGGTGCCATCACGCGGACCTTGAGGACGCCGTCGACGACGTCCTCCACGCGCTCCACCGCAGATCGCGGCGTGATGCGGACGGCAAAGCGGACGTTGGAGAGACTCAAGACGTCAGAAGGCGCTCGACGAATCGATGGAGAATGCCACGGGGCTGAGTCTACCAGCCGAGTGCGAGTCGGCCTGTCAGTGACCATGGTCGTGGCCGTGGGGATGCGCGCCCTCGCGTTCCCCGAACAGCGCCCGACCGACCCGGACGATCGTCGCCCCCTCCTCGACGGCGACCTCGAAGTCGTCGCTCATCCCCATCGACAGCTCCGGACCGAGTTCTGGCCAGCGAGACCGGCAGCGCTCCGCGAGTTCGCGCAGACCCGTGAACGTCCGGCGTGCCTCGTCGGGGCCCGGGGCGAGCCGCCCGACGGTCATCAGGCCACGGACCTCGAGGTGCGGCAGCGCGATCAGCTCCGCCATCGCCGCGTCGACGGCGTCCGGCACGAACCCCGCCTTGGCCGGATCCTGGTCGACGTTGACCTGGGCCAGGATCGGGTACCGCCGACCGGGTCGCGTCGCGGGGACCAGCCGGTCAAGCCGTTGCGCGAGTCGCACCGAGTCGACCGACTCGATGGCGTCGAAGACCGCGAGGGCGGGCTGTGCCTTGTTCGACTGGAGAGGGCCGACGAGATGCCAGCGGGCTCCGGGTACCCCAGGCACCTTGGCCGCGGCCTCCTGCACACGGTTCTCGCCGAGCAGGTCGAGACCCGCGGCGACAGCGTCACGCAGGGCGTCGGCCGGGACAGTCTTCGAGACGGCGACCAACGTGACGTGGGCTGGATCCCGGCCGCTCCTGCCGCAGGCCGCGGCGATCCGCGCGAGGACCTCCGCACGCGCGGCGCGATAGGCCTCGATCCGGGATCCGGATGCGTTCATCGGTCGATCGCCGGCAGCGCGCCGGCGCCGGTCACTTGCGGCGGAGGAAGCTCGGGATCTCCAGGTCGTCGGCGTCGTAGGTCGTCATCGGGCGCTTGGACGCGGCGCTCTCGCCGACCGAGCGCTCGACGCGCGGGGCCGCGATGACGGCGGCGGCCTCGTCCTCGCGGGGGTCCTGGGCAGGGGAGGTCGGGTAGGTCCCGTCGTCGGCTACCTCGTCGCGCTGGCGCTGGAGCTCCTCGAGGAAGTCGCGCTCGCGTGACGGCCGCCCGCTTGCGCTCGAGTCCATCACCGCGGTCGCCTCGTGGCGCGTGACGTGGCGCTTCCTGCCGCCATCGAAGCCGGTCGCGATGACCGTGATCATGACCTCGTCGCCGAGTCGCTCGTTGAAGCTCGTGCCGAAGATGATGTTGGCCTCGGGGTCTGCCGCGGCGCGGATCTCCTCGGCCGCCTCCGTGACCTCGAAGAGGCTGAGGCTCGACGAGCCGGTGATGTTGAACAGGATGCCCTGGGCGCCCGCGATGTCGACCTCGAGAAGCGGGCTGGCGATCGCCATCCGGGCAGCCTCGACTGCGCGGTTCTCGCCTGCCGCGCGGCCGATGCCCATGAGAGCCGAGCCGGCGTCGCGCATGATCGCGCGAACGTCGGCGAAATCGAGATTGATGAGCCCCGGCATGGTGATGATGTCGCTGATGCCCTGGACGCCCTGGCGGAGCACGTCGTCGACGACGCGGAAGGCATCGAGGATGCTGGTGTTCTTCTGGACCACGTCCTTGAGCCGGTCGTTGGGGATCGTGATGAGGGTGTCGACCTGGGCCTTGAGCTCCTCGGCCGCCTTCTCCGCGACGAGCTTGCGCTTGGCTCCCTCGAAGGCGAACGGCTTGGTCACGACGCCGATGGTCAGGGCGCCTGTCTCCTTCGCCAGTTGGGCGACGACCGGGGCCGCCCCGGAGCCGGTGCCGCCACCGAGTCCGGCGGTGATGAAGACCATGTCCGAGTCGGCCAGTGCCTGGGCGATCTTCTCCGAGTCCTCTTCCGCGGCGCGCTGCCCGATCGTGGCGTCGCCACCCGCGCCGAGGCCGCGTGTGATCTTGTCCCCGATCCGGATCTTGTGCGGGGCGTCCGCCTGGAGCAGCGCCTGGGCGTCGGTATTGAGGGCGATGAATTCGACGCCCATCATCTCCGCCCGGATCATCCGGTTGACGGCGTTGCTCCCTCCGCCGCCGACACCGATGACGCGGATCAGCGCGAAGTTCTCGGAATCGGAACGCAACGGCATCGGGCTCTCCTCAGCGACCCTCGGTGGGGGCCATGACGACCTGACGTAACGGGTGGACCCGGGTGGCCTTTCCCGGTGCTGAGCGGGTCCGTTGGGTTGGCCGGAGTATAGCGCCGGAGCCTGCCCGATGGGCGGCCGAACTTCGACGGAATCGACCAGGTCGCCCGCTGTCCGAGCGCGTGGCCGGTGCCGAGACGCACCGCTGACGTCCGGTGCTTAGGCTCCGAGACGTCGAGAGTCCGACTTCTCGTCTGCCACCGACAGGTGTCCCCGATGGCCGCCCTGATCGTCATCGCCCTTCGTCTGGTCATACCGCTGACGATCCTGCGCTGGCCGCTGGCCGGCGGCCTGGCCTCCATGCTCCTCGATGCAGTCGACGTGATCCTCGTCGACGCGATCGCATCCGCACTCGGCGAGCCCGGGGAGTTCGGGCCGTTCTACGCCCAGATCGACAAGTGGCTCGACCTTTGGTACCTGTCGCTCGAGCTGGTCATCGTCCGTCGCTGGACCGAGCCACTGGTCCGGCGCGCAGCAACGGCCCTGTTCGTCTGGCGATTGATCGGCGTCATCCTGTTCGAGATGACAGGCTCCCGGCCGCTCCTGGTCGTCTTCCCGAACCTGTTCGAGAACCTGTACCTGTATGTCTTGATCGTCCGCCGCTTCGCTCCCAGGCTCGAACCACGGACCGGGCCGCAACTCGCGCTCGTCTTGCTCGTCCTGTTCATCCCCAAGGCGATCCAGGAGTACGTCCTCCACTGGGAGGAGCTGCACCCATGGCAATGGCTACGCGAGACGTTCGTCCGCCCGATCCTCGGAGAGTAGATCCGGGGGAGCCGGTCAGCCGGCCAGGAAGCCCAGGTTCACCGTCCGGACGGCATTGTCCGGGTTGGGGTCGAGCAGGCAGATCGACTGCCACGTCCCGAGCCCGAGGCGACCAGCGACGACCGGCACCGTGACCGACGGCGGGACGAGGAGTGGCAGGACGTGGTCGGCGCCGTGTCCCGCCGAGCCGTGGCGGTGGCGATAGGCCCGCTCGTCGCGCGGCAGCAGCCGGTCGAGCGCGGCCAGCAGGTCGTCGTCCGATCCAGCCCCGATCTCGACGATGACCACACCCGCCGTGGCGTGCGGCACGAACACGGACAGCAGCCCGTCCCCGCCGTCGGATACGTCGGCCGCGAACGACGCGCATTCGCCGGTCAGGTCGAACAGCCCGCGCCTGCTCCCGGTCCGGACCGTCAGCTCGCGCGTCTCTACGGGAAGATGCTCCGGATGGCGTCGCGGAGGCGCCCGAGGCCGCCGCCGGCCGGCGCCGATTCGTAGCGCGTCGGCTCGCCGGCGGTCAGGCTGGCCGCGCCCCACTGGAGGAGCCCGACGGCCGTGCTGTAGCTCGGGTTGAGAAGCGTGTCGACCAGGCCACCGATCCCCGCCGGAGCGGCGATGCGGACCGGCATCTCGAGCACCTCGCGGCCGAGCTCGGCGACCCCGGCCAGCTGCGAGCCGCCGCCGGTCAGGATGATCCCGGCCGGGAGCATCCCGACCCCGGCCGCCCGGATCTCGTTGCGCAGCAGTTCGAAGGTCTCGCGCATCCGTGCCTCGATGATCTGCGAGACCTCGAGCCGGCTGACGGTCCGCCCGGCATCCTCGCCCAGCACGGAGACGCTGATCTGCTCGTCCTCGCCCATCCGTCCCAGGTCGCAGGTGCCATGGCTGATCTTGAGCTCCTCCGCGACCTGGATGCTGGTCTTGAGCCCGATGGCGACGTCGTTCGTGACGTTCGCACCACCGACCGGCAGCACCCGGGTATGGAACGGCGAACCGTCCTGGAAGAGTGCCAGGTCGATCGTCCCGGCGCCGATGTCGGCGACGGCCACACCGAGTTCCTTCTCGGTCTCGGACAGGACCGCCTCGGCCGACGCGAGCGAGTTGACGACCAGCTCGTCGATCTTGACGCCGGCCGCGGCGACGCACTTGGTCAGGTTCTGGACAGCCGTGGCCGACGCCGTGACGATGTGGGTCTCGACCTCCAGCCGCAACGCGCTCATCCCGAGCGGGTCCTTGACGCCCTCCTGGCCGTCGACCGTGAAGCCCCGCCGCTCGACGTGGAGGACGTCGCGGTTCGACGGGAGCGAGACCGCCCGGGCGACCTCGATGGCACGGTTGATGTCCTCGCGGGTGACCTCGCGGTGATGGGCGGTGACCGCGACCTGGCCACGTGAGTTCAGGCTCTCGACGTGCTGCCCACCGACGCCCACGAAGGCGCGGTCGATCTTCCAGCCGGACAGGCGCTCGGCACGCTCGACGGCGTCCGCGATCGAGCGGACGGTCTGGTCGATGTTGATCACGACGCCCTTCTTGAGACCCGAGGCGGGCACGGTGCCGTGGCCCATGATCGTCAGCCGGCCGTCGCGGCTCACCTCGCCGATGAGGGCGCACACCTTGCTCGTGCCGACGTCGATGCCGACGAGGACCGCTTCTCGTTCCACCGCTTGATTCGTCTCCGTTCCAGGTTCGACGCTCTACAGGAAATGGCGCCGGATGAGTGCCACGTTATCGAAGATGCGCAGGCCGAACGTGATGAGGGCCACCAGGTAGAGATCGAGGCCCAGCCGATCCCCGATGAAGGTCAGCAGAACGGCGACGATCGCATTGACCAGGAACCCGCTGATGAAGATCCGATTGTCGTAGACCCCGTCGAGCTCCGCCCGGACCGCCCCGAGCACTGAATCGAGCGCGGCGAGGATCGCCACGGCGGAGTAGCGACTGAGTTCGAAGCCGACGTTGACGTTGAGGACGAGGCCCAGAAGGATGCC
This sequence comes from Thermomicrobiales bacterium, assembly GCA_031360525.1. Classification (GTDB taxonomy): domain Bacteria; phylum Chloroflexota; class Limnocylindria; order Limnocylindrales; family CSP1-4; genus SPCO01. Next base: position 10,362 of record JANMBS010000551.1, on the reverse strand, counting down.
CACCAGGAGTCCCAGCAGCGGAAGCAGCACGGGCGGTGTTCGTCCTCGGTCCGGTGGTTTCGGCAAGGCTACCCGACGGGACGACGGACCGCCAACCCACCGCGCCGGTCATGGCGCCGTGCTCGACTTCGGGGACGGGGCCGTCTTTGGCGTCGCCCGCGGCGTGTAGGTGCCGTCGGTCCCCGAGGCGAGGATCACCCGGTCGACGAGCCGCTCGCGCCCGAAGAGCAGGCTGCGCAGGAGCCGGACCTGGTCGGGGATCAGCTCTGTCGTCCGCAGGCTCGTCGTGTAGAAGCCGAAGACCGCCGACCAGCCTTTCGGCCTGGTCTCGAGCGCGAAGCCGTCGGCGTCGGTCACGACGACCGCGAGCGAGACGGCCGAGCTCCCGACGTCGGCCGGGACGAGCGAGGCGAGGCGGGTCGCCGCGTCGAGGTCGACGTCGTCGAGACGGCGGTCGACCGACAGGCCGGCCGACGCCGCGCGTCGATCGTCGATGACGGGCAGCCCGGCCGTACCCGGTGGCGGATCCACCCCCGCCTCGAGCATCGCGAACAGCGCGCCGTCCGGATCGGCCAGGTAGCGGCGCGCCTCGACCTGCCAGATGAGGACCGGCCGGCGCTCCTCGAGGGTGACCGCGAGGGTGCCCGGCAGGCGCACGTCGACCCGTGCGTTGTCGACCGTGGACAGGGCCTCGAGGGCCGCCTCGAGCGGGCCGGTCGAGAGGCCGAACAGGTTCCGGCCGCGGACGTCGGCCAGTGCCGCCTCGACGGCCCTCGCGTCGGTGAAGTGCAGGCCGTCGACCTCGAGCCGCGCGTAGTCGAAGGCGGACGATGCGCCGACACCGTAGATAGCCGCTGCCGACGCGAGCAGCGCCAGGGCCGCGCCGGCCCGGACCGGCGACAGCCCGGCCGACGCCCGGCGGATCGATCGTGTCCGGCGGCCGGGGAGCGGCGCGCGCGTCCGCCGCGCGACCGGCCGAGCGCTCATCGGGACAGGTCCCCGGGCGTGAGCCGCCGGCCGGCACGTGCCTCGTGCCGGGCGAGCGCGAGGTCGACGATCTTGCTGCACACGCCACCGAACGTGTAGCCGCCCTCGGCCGGCATGGTCGGGAAGAGGCTGATCGGGGTGAAGCCGGGGATCGTGTTGATCTCCGACAGCAGGATCGTCTCGCCGGCGACCAGGAAGTCGACGCGGGCGAACCCTTCCCCGCCGATCGCCCGGTAGGCGTCGCGCGCGATCTTCTGGAGGGTCGCCCGTTCCCGGTCGCTGACCTCGGCGCGAGTCGAGGTCTCCGACAGGCCGGCTGTGTACTTCGCCGCGTAGTCGTAGAACTCGTGGCCGGACACGATCTCGCCCGGTCCGTACAGCTCGAGCGGGCCGCGCGCATCGCCGATGATCGCCACCTCGAGGTCGCGTGCGTCGGGCACATACGTCTCGACCAGCGCCAGCGTGTCATGGCGGAAGGCTGTCTCGAGCGCCCCGTCCAGCTCGGACGGGTCGTGGACGAGGGTCATCCCGACCGAGCTCCCGAGCCGTGCCGGCTTGACCATCAGGCGGGTCTCGCCACTCCCCGCGGAGAACGCCTCGAGCTCGGCGCGTACCGTGGCCGGGTCGCTCGCCCAGCGCGCGGCGCTCACCTCGCGCCAGTCCACGACCGGCAGCCCGATCCCGCGACAGATCCGCTTGAAGATCGTCTTGTCCATCCCGATCGCCGACGCGGCCACGCCCGATCCCGTGTAGGCCAGGCCGGCCGCCTCGAGCAGGGCCTGGACGGTGCCGTCTTCGCCGAACGGCCCGTGCAGGGCGATGGCCACCACCGGCGCGGGGCGGGTGGCCGCGAGACGGTCGATCGCCGCCCCGACGGTGAGTGGTCCCTCGGCACCGAGCAGGCCCGGATCGTCGTACGCGGCAGCGGGCCGGTCATCGCGCCGGTGGCCACTCGGAAGCCACCACCACGCCCCGTCGAGGTCGATGAGGACCTGCTCGACCTGGTGTCCCTCGTCGGCCAGGGATGCGGCAATGGCCGTCCCGGACACGATCGAGACGTCGTGCTCGGCCGACGGCCCGCCGAGCAGGACAACGACCGGCGGCCGTGTGGGGACGGCGTGGGTCGTGTCGGAGGTCACGGCTCGGGCTCCCAGCCGGTCCAATCGCCGACGAACTCGATCTCGAATCGCAGGTCGACCCCATCCCGGTCCAGGATCTCCGCGCGGACGCGCTCGGCCAGGCGGCGGACGTCCGTCGCGCTCCCCTTCTGGTCGTTGACGATGAAATTTGCGTGCTTCTCGGAGACGACAGCGCCTCCGATCCTGGTGCCCTTCAGCCCGGCCGCCTCGATCAGGCGTCCGGCCGAGTCGCCCGATGGGTTCCGAAAGACGCTCCCGGCCGACGGGAGGCCGAGCGGCTGATGGGTTTGGCGCCAATGGCGGATCCCGTCGAGCCGGGCCTTGATGGTGTCCGGGTCCGCCTCGGTCAGGCGGAACGAGGCGTCGATGACCACGTCGCGTGGCGCGCCGGTGTCCGCGGTCGCATCGGCCGCCTTGAACCGGCTGTCGCGATAGGCGAATGCAAGTTCGCCGGCCGGCACGATCCGCTCGGTCCCATCGGCGTCCAGCACCCGCGCCGACTCGAGGACCGCCGCGACCTCGGCGTCATGGGCTCCGGCATTGGCCCAGACCGCCCCACCGACGGTGCCCGGGATAGCGAGCCCGAACTCGAGCCCGGTCAGGCCGGCGCGCTGGGTCTCGGTGGCGGCGCGGGCCATCTGGACGCCGGCCTCGGCGGTATACGACGTGCCGTCGGTGCGCGAGCCCTCGGCCCGGACCTGGATGACCAGGCCACGGATCCCGGCGTCCGCGATGACCAGGTCACTCCCTCGCCCGAGCACGAAATGCGGGAGGCCGCGCGTCCGCGCGAAGCGGATGAGCGCGCGCAGCTCGTGGGCGTTGTGGACGGTCGCGAACAGGTCGGCCGGTCCACCGACCCGCATCGTCGTGAAGCGGGCGAGAGGCTCGTCTCGCGACGTCTTGACGCCGATCCGGCGCTGGATGTCGGTCCCGATGGCGATGGCGTCGAAGCCGGCGATCATCGCCTGCCGCCGCGGGCCAGGCGCTCGATCTCGCTCGGCTCCGGGAACGGGTTGCGCTTCGCGGCGGCCATCACAAGCGCAGCGACCGCCGCCGCCCCGGGTCGCCCCAGGCCGCGCGCCGCGGCCGACATCGTGGCGCGCGCCCGCGGGTCCTCCAGCAGTGCTGCCGCCTCGAGCAGCGCCGCGGCGTCGAAGTCCTCGTCCGCGATCAGGCGCGCAGAGCCGGCCTCCGTCAGGCTGGCGGCATTCGCCCGCTGGTGACCGGCGGCATGTGGATACGGCACGACGACCATCGGCAGGCCCATGGCGCTCACCTCGGCCAGGGTCGACGATCCGGCCCGCCCGATGACCAGGTCCGCCGTGGCAAGCGCCGCCAGCATCTCGTCGCGCAGGAACGGGTACGGGCGGTAGCGCCGGCGGACGTCGGCCGGCAGGTCCTCGCGCCCGTGCAAGGCCGCCGCGTAGCCATCGTCGCCGGTCACGTGGATGACCGTGACGCGTTCGACGAGGCGCGGCAGGGCCTCCGCGACAGCCGCGTTGAAGCGTCGGACCGCCTGCGAGCCCCCGAAGATCAGCAGGACCCGCTCGCCGGGCGCCACGTCCATCCGCTCGCGCGCCGCGACCCGGTCGATCGCGTCGACGGCGCGGATGGGCGTCCCGGTGACGAAGCACGGCCGGTTCCGTGCGGCTCCGGCGAGGGCACGGCAGGTCGCATCGAACGAGACGGCGAGCGCTGCGGCCAGCCGTGCCGTGGCGCGCACCGCGCGGCCCGGGATGACGTTGCCGTCCCACATCACGACCGGGATCCCGAGTGGGGCCGCGGCCATCAGGACCGGCACGGCCACGTAGCCACCGGTGGTCAGGATCGCCGCCGGGCGCTCGGCCAGGAGGATCGCCGTCGCCTGCGGAATGGACAGGCCGAGCCGGATCGGATCGAGGATGGCGTGGACGTCGGCCTCGGTGGTGCGCAACGAGCGCGCGGCGAGACGGCGCAGGGGGATGCCGGCCGCCGGGACGAGGGTCGCCTCGAGGCCCCGGTGGCCGCCCAACCAGCCCAGCTCGGGCGCCTCAGGGCTGGCGCTGAGCGATCGTGCGACGGCGAGCGCCGGGTAGATGTGTCCGCCCGTTCCGCCCGCCGCGATCAGCACTCGCATCGTCGTTCCACGTCCCCTTGTCCACGGTTTCGCGCGAGATCGACAGCAGGATCCCGACTGCGGCGAAACTGATGATGAGGGATGAGCCGCCGGCACTGATGAATGGCAGCGTGATCCCCGTGATGGGGAGCAGCGCCACGACCACCCCGATGTTGATGAATGCCTGGAGGCAGAGCCAGGCCGTGATGCCGGCCGCAAGAAGCGCACCGAACGTGTCCGGCGCGCCGAGGGCCACCCGGACGCCCGAGTAGGCGAGGATCACGAACAGGCTGATGACGACGACCGCGCCGACCATCCCGAACTCCTGTCCGACCTCGGCGAAGATGAAGTCGTTGAACGCGTTCGGGACGAAGACCCTGCTCTCCCCGAGGCCCGTCCCGAATAGCCCGCCGATGCCCAGCGCAAGCAGGCCCTGGATGGTGTGGAAGCCGGCACCGAGGCGGTCGAGCCACGGATCCTGCCAGACCCGGATGCGCTCGAGCTGGTAGCCCTGGAGACCGACGGTGATCATCGCCAGCACGCCCACCCCGCCCATCACCGAGAGGTGGATGAGGTTCGCCCCTGCGACGAAGAACATCGTGAACGCGGTCAGCGTGATGACCACGGTCGTCCCCAGGTCGGGCTCCTTGAAGACCAGGGCGATGATCGGCGTCGCGATGACCAGGAACGTGACGGTCCCCGCCCAGAACCCGTGGACCCGCTTGCCGCGCTTGGCCAACCAGTGAGCGAGGTAGATGACCAGGGCGAGCTTGGCGATCTCGGCCGGGTGGATGGCCGGCAATGGGCCGAGCTTGAGCCAGCGCGCGGACCCACCGATGACGATGTTGAACTGGGGCACGAAGACGAGCACGAGCAGGATCACCGCGACGATGTAGAACGGCACCGAGGCGAGACGGAGGTAGCGATAGTCGACCCGCATCATCAGCGCCATGGCGACGATGCCCAGGATCGCCCACTGGATCTGCGGACCGACCGTGGCGAACGTGTCAGCGTCCTGCGACATGTAGCCCTTGAGCGCCGACGAGGAATAGACCATCAGGATCCCGATCGCGGTCAGCGCCACGACGACCACCAGGATCACGTAGTCGGCGCTGTGACTCTCGCGACGGACCGCCCCGGCCCGGCTCTTGACCGGTGTCCGGTTGGTGGTCGAGCGGTCGTCGCCCTTCGACTCCGTCGTGCGGCGCGGCCGTTCGAGACGCGGGATCGGTGGGTTGAGGTTCATCGCTCGCGGTTCCCGGCCCGGGACGCGGCGAGGGTCGCGACCGCGGCCTTGAACGCCCGCCCCCGCGCGGCGTAGTCCTCGAACATGTCGAAGCTCGCGGCGGCCGGGCTGAGCAGGACGGTCGCCCGCCCCGCGGCAGGTCGCGCGGCGAGGGCCTCGCGGGCGATCGCATCGGCTCGCCGGACCGCCTCGTCGAGGTCGCGGGCACGTTCGGTCTGCGCGAGACCGGCGGCGCGGAACGACGCCTCGAGCGCCGGACCGCTCTCGCCGATCAGGACCGCGGCCACCGCGCGCTCGGCGACGACCGGGGCGAGGGCGCTCAGGTCGATGCCCTTGTCGCGCCCACCGGCGATGAGCACGATCGGTGGCTCGAAGGCGCGCAGCGCGGCGGCCACCGCGTCGGGCTGGGTCCCCTGCGAATCGTTGATGAACCGGACGCCGTCGATGACGCCCGCCGGTTCGAGGCGGTGTTCGACGCCGCTGAAGGCGGAGGCCGCCGACCGGATCGCCTCGGGGCCGATGCCGAAGGCGAGCGCCACCGCGATCGCGGCCAGTGCGTTCGAGACGTTGTGGGCGCCCGGGATGGCGAGGTCGGCGACCGGCATGATCCGGCCCGAGACGGTCGGCATCGCGGGTTTCGCGGCTCCCCCGCCGGCGAGCCCGAGTGGTTCGATGCCGTCGGCCACGATCCAGCCATCGACGGCGCCGAGCCCACCAGGCCGCGGCGTGTCCCGTCGGTAGCGGATGGCTCGGGCCGTGCCGAGCTCGGCGTACGAGGCGACGACCGGGTCCTCATCGTTGAGCACGAGTGCGCCGGCCGGGTCGACAAGCTCGGCCAGCCGGCGCTTGACACGCTGATAGGCCTCGAGCGTCCCGTGGCGGTCGAGATGGTCGGAGGTCACGTTGGTATAGACCGCCACGGTCGTGCCACGCGACAAGGTCGGCAGCTGGAGCTCGGACAGCTCGTCGACGACGCGATGCGCCGGGGTCAGCTCCATGAGGCGCTCCACGATCGGGATGCCGATGTTGCCGCCGAGGATGACGGGGTGGGCCGGATCCGCGGCCAGCAGCGCCGCGGTCAGCGATGACGTCGTCGTCTTGCCCTTCGTGCCGGTCACGCCGATGGTCGGCGCCGGGCAGAGGCGCAGGAACAGGTCGGCCTCGGAGACGAGCGCCGGGACCGTCCGGTCGCCGCCGGCACGTGCCTCGACCAGGGAGCGCAGGGCGGCCCGCAGTCGCGGTTCGGTCGTCGGGAAGTCGGGCGTGATCGAGGGCGATGTGGCCACCAGGTCGGCGACCGCCCACGTCGACGCCGGATCGACGTCTGGTCCCAGCGCCAGCGCCACGGACCGCCCGCCAAGTGCCGCGATCGTGTCGACCAGGGCCGCGGCGGACCGGCCGTCATAGACCGTCACGCGCGCCCCGGCGTCCGACAGGAAACGCGCCAAAGCCAGTCCGCTGCGGGCGAGGCCCAGCACCGTCACCGGGCGATCGCGCAGGACACCGGCCCGGATCGCGTCGAGGTCGAGACGATCGAGGTCGATCGGTCCGCTCGTCATCGTCATCACTGCAGCCGGTCCAGCGACGCCAGGAAGAGCGTCACCCCGAGCAGCGCCGCCAGGATCCCGACGATCCAGAAGCGGATCGTGATCTTCTCCTCATCCCAGCCGCCCAACTCGAAGTGGTGGTGGATCGGGCTCATCCGGAAGAGGCGTTTGCCGCCGGTGATCTTGAAGTAGGCGACCTGGATGATGACGGACGCCGTCTCGATGACGAAGATGATCCCGATCAGCGGCAGGACCAGGATCTGGCCCGTGATCAGCGCGGTGACCGCAAGGGTCGCCCCAAGCGAGAGCGCTCCCGAATCGCCGATGAAGATCTGCGCCGGGTGAACGTTGAACCACAGGAACCCGAGCAGTGCGCCGATGATCAGGGCGCACAGCAGGGCCAGGTTGGGTTGGGCGAGAGGCGCATTGAGGAGCGCGATGAGCATGTACGCCACGTATGCGATCGCCAGCGTCCCGCCGGACAGCCCATCGAGACCGTCCGTCAGATTCACCCCGTTCGCGGCGGCGATGATCGTAAGGCCCCGAATGCCACGTAGACGGCGGGGTCGATCGAGACCGCGCCGACGAACGGCACCGCGATCGCCGTGATGTCGTAGGTCTGCTGGATCTGCCAGGCCGCGACGAAGGCGACGACCGTCAGCCAGAGGATCTTGTACCGACCGCGGATCCCCTCACCGGTCCTTGCATTCAGGTAGTCATCGAAGGCGCCGAGGAGGCCGACGCCGGCCAGAGCGGCCAATGGCGCGAAGGTGGCCGAGTCCGGGCCGCTGCGCAAGAAGAAGTAGATGCCGATGACGACAGCCACGATGAGCAGGCCGCCCATCGTCGGCGTCCCCTCCTTGAGGTAGTGACTCTCGGGGCCGTCCTGGCGGATCCGCTTGGCGAACCCCAGCGCGTGGAGAAGCCGGATGTAGGGCGACATCAGGATGACCATCAAGGCGAACGCGAGCAGCAGGCCCTGGATCAGCTCGACGGTCACCGGCTCGCGTTCCGTCCGAGGTCGCGACGGAGGCCCTCGACCACCCGTTCGAGGCCGATCCCGCGCGACGCCTTGACCAGGACCACGTCGCCGTCGCGGAGGCCGGCCGGCAGCATGTCCAGGGCCGCCTCCGCGTCACGGACACGAACGATGCGGCCAGGATCCAGTCCGGCCGCCGCGGCTCCATCGGCGATCGCTGCGGCGCCCGGCCCGACCACGACAAGCCAGTCGACCGTCCGCGCGGCGGCCTCACCGACGACCCGGTGGCCCTCGTCGCTCGCCTCGCCGAGTTCGAGCATCTCGCCGAGCACGGCCGCCCGCCGCCCGGGCAGCCCGGCAAGCAGGTCCAGCGCCGCGACCACGGACCGTGGCGATGCGTTGTACGTGTCGTCGACGATGGTCACCCCACCGAGACGCACGAGCTGGACCCGGTGCGGCGCCGCCCAGCCCGCCCCGAGGCCATCCACGATCTCGTCCACGGTGAGGCCGGCGGCCCGCCCCACCGCTGCCCCGGCAAGCCCGTTGTGGACCGATAACCGGCCCAGTGTCGGGATGGTGACCGGTCGGTTGCCGGCGTCGGTTCGGAGGACGAAGCGCATCCCGTCGGTCCCGGCCGACTCGACGTCGACCGCCCCGATGTCCGCGTCGGCCGCGAACCCGTAGGTCAGGCTGGGAGCGACCGAGCGGGCGCCCATCCGGCGCACGATCGGGTCGTCGGCGTTGAGGATCGCGGTGCCATCGGCCGGCAGGGCCTCGAGCAGCTCGCCCTTGGCCGCCTCGATCGCCTCGAGCGACCCGATCCGCGACAGGTGGACTGGCTGGACCGCGGTCACGACACCGATCCGCGGCCGGGCGATACGGGCGAGGTCAGCGATCTCGCCGCCGGCGTACATGCCCATCTCGAGCACGGCCGCCTCGTGCTCCGGTCCGAGGCGCATGAGCGTCAGCGGCAGGCCCACCTCGTTGTTCTGGTTGCCCTCGTTGCGCAGCGTCCGAAAGCGGCGGGCCAGCACGGCCGCAACGGCCTCCTTGGTCGAGGTCTTGGCGATGCTGCCCGTGACCCCGACGACCAATGGGTCGAACAGGCGGCGCCATCCGGCGGCGATCGCCCCGAGGGCGGCGAGCGGTTCGGCGACCCGGATGACCGTGACGTCGCCGAGGGCGGCCGGGTCGGCGATCGGGCGCGCGATGATGAGCGCCGCCGCGCCCCGGGCGATCGCGTCGGCCAGGTAGGCGTGGCCGTCGGTCCGCTCACCCGCAAGCGCCACGAAGACCTCGCCGGGTGCGACCACGCGGGAATCGACGGCTGCACCGCGGATCGGTCGGTCCGACCGAGCGAGCAGGCGGCCCCCGGTCAGGCGCACGAGGTCGTCGGCTGTCAGGGTGGGCCCTGAAGCCAGCCCCGCAGCCGGGGTCGACGGATCGACGTCGGTCACGGATGCCAGTGTGGCACAGGGCGCGATCACCGGTCCGCGGTTCGGGTCAGGGTCACCGGTCGGTCCGCCAGAAGGTCGGGGGTCGTGATGGCGTCGGTCGCGATGCGCCGGAAAAGCTCGAACGACATCACCGGCATCTCGAGGTGGCCGACCCGGGCGACGGTCGGTGTCCCCTCCTCGATCCGGATCGCGACGACAAGGTCGGGGATACCGGTCTCGCGACCGATGAAGCCGACGAACGAGTAGTTGAACAGGTTGCGCTTCCAGGCCCCGCGGCCACCGTTCGCGCTCGGATCCCAGATCTGGGCCGTGCCGGTCTTGCCGCCGACGTCGTAGCCGCGCACGAGCGTCCGATCGCGGTAGAACGGGACCTCGGTGATGACGTGCTGCATCATCTTGATGAGCTGCCGCGAGACCGGCGCCTCGATGATGCCCTGGCGGCGCGTCCGGCGGGTGACGTCGGTGTCGCCGATCGCCTTGACCACGTGCGGCTGGACGAGCGTCCCGCCGTTCATCAGCCCGGCGTACGCCGTGGCCAGCTGCATCGGGGTGACCGCGACACCCTGGCCGAACGCCCCATTGGCCAGGTCGATCTCGCGCCACTTGGTCAGGGCGGGATCGCGCACGATGCCCCCCACCTCGCCGGCGAGATCGATCCCGGTCGGCTCGCCGTACCCCAGCCGGAGCCACATGTCGTACAGGATCGCGGACGATTCTCGGGTGGTCTTGCCGAGGGCCAGCGCGACCTTGGCGGCGATCACGTTACGCGAATAGGCGACGCCGTCCTCGAACGTCATCCAGCCCATCCCCTTGCGGTCGGCGTCGTCGATCTTGGCGCGGCCGCCGTCGAGGTGCAGGACGCCGGTGTCCTTGACCATCGTCGAAGGCGTGACCGTGCCGGCCTCGAGCGCC
>JANMBS010000524.1:0-3399 GCA_031360525.1 Thermomicrobiales bacterium | reverse complement strand
TGGTTCCGTTCCAGTAGTTGCCGGCGCCGCGCTGGATGCTGACGGCGACGCTGGCGACGCCCGAACCGCCGGTGTCGGCCGCCGTGCCGCAGAAGTCGCCGACCCCCGAGGTGCCGCAGCCCGCGTTCCAGCCCGCCGCGTGGTAGGAGCCGCTGGCCACCGGGAAGCTGATCGCGGCCGTCGGCGGGCTGACGTCGAACGACGCCGCCGTCGTGAACACGTTGCCGCTGTTGGAGGTCACTCCGGAGAAGGCGCCGAACGTGTCGCCCGGCATGCCGCTGAGGACGACCGCGATGGCAGCCGCCACGAGCGCGCCGGGGAGGCGCCACGTGGCGCGCCTCGGGCCGACGGCTGCGCCCGAACGCCGTCGGAGCGCGACGCCGGCGAGCAGGAGCGCCGCCGCGATCATCATCGACAGCCGCACCTGCGGCATCACGAGCCAGCCGACGAGGAAGCCCAGTTTCGGCAGCGCGACCACGGCGACCCCAACCGTCCCGTCGACGTCCTCGACCCAGCGCTCGACACCGCTGTTCTGATCGCCGCGAGTCGTGAACGCGCGGTCACGGCCGCGCTGCTCGATGGCGATCACCCGGTGGCTGACGAGCTCGCCGCGGCGCGACGAATCGGCGAACGTGACGACGTCGCCAATCGCGACGGCACCCGCGGGGCCGGCTCGGACGACGAGCACGTCGCCGACCCGGAACGACGGGGCCATGCTGTCGCTGCGGATGACGAGCGGCCTGAGCCCGGCGACGAGCGCAACGGCTACTGCCAGCCCGAGGACGCCGAGCGCGGCTGCCACGAGCCGGCGGACGGAGGGCCGGAACGGGCGCGGCAGGAGTCGCGTGGCGGACGCCGGCGCGGTGGGCACTAGTTGTTCTGCGCTTCCCAGCTGAACGTTTGGGTGACGTTCAAGCCGGCGGCCGCGGCGTTGTTCTGGACTGTGACGCGGATCTTGTAGACGTGCGACTCAGCGGTCGTCCAGACCTCCGGAGTGGTGGCGTAGGGATCGGTCAGGCCGTTCGAGAACCCGGTGTACGCGGCATCGAAGCTCGCCAGCGTCCCGCTGTAGATGACGCCGCTACCGGCGCCGACGTAGTCGGTCGCGTCCGGGGTGAACGTGGTGCACGCGTCGAATGCCGGGGCGCTGCTGAACGTGCCGCGGGTGATCTTGAGGTCGAGGTACTGGGCCAGGCTGGGCGTCGAGGCCGCGGTCTGGGCGCCGTACAGCTTGACCGTCGCGGCGAGCGAGCCGCTGTAGGTGACCGTGATGCAGCCCTCGTCGAAGGCGCCGGGCAAGCCGCCGCTGATGGCGAGCATCGCCGTCGCGCCGTCGTTGTCGCCGATGACGACCGTTCCGGTCGCGAACGAGTTGCTGCCCTCGTTGCGTGTCGCGGTGAACAGCGACCACGTCCAGCCCATCACGGCGCTGGCCAGGCTGATCGTCAGGAGCGCGACACCTGCCCACACGGCGAACCGGTCGACGCGACCGCCGAGCACTCGTCGCAGCCCCTCGCCACGTCCGCCGCGTCCCCCGCGAGCCGACCCATGGCTGTCACGCGGAGCGCGGCGACGGGGATCCCATTCGGGGACGTGCGGGGGGTCGCGGTGATCGACCGACACGTCGTCCACCTCCACGTCCCCTCAGCTCGCGTCGGGCGCGAGCGGGCGCCGGGCGCTGCCCAACCGTACGCTCAGCAGGAGCGCGTGGGTCACGAGCAGGCACAGGATGATCGACGCGACGGCCACGACACCGATCGGCGAGGACGGCAACGCGAGCAGGTAGCCGGCGAGCGGGATCGAGAACAGGACCCGCCCGATCACCCAGCTGGCCGGGGTCAGGTTGGGGTCCGGTGCGGCGTTCGCGTCGCCCTTGGTCTCCAGGTGCGCCACGCCGCCGACCTGTACGACCCGGGTGATCCGGTGGGTGATGACGGCGCTGTTCGGCACCTGGAAGGTCACGACGTCGCCGGGCTGGAGCGCATCGGTTCGTACCTTGGCGATGATCGCGATGTCCCCGCGACTGATCGACGGGGACATCGAACCGCTGCGAATGATGAACGGTTGGTGGCCCGTGAGGGGCGCCGCAATGACGAGGCCGGCCAGCCCGACGGCCGCCAGGAGGACCGCCGCCAGCAGGGCGTCGGTGAGACGGAGCAGGATCGTGGTCCCCCGCGAGATCCGCATTCAGCGCTCCCCGGCCCCGAACGACGCGCGACCCGCCCTTGGGGAGGGCGGGTCGCAGAGCCTTCCGGAGCTCCGGACTTGGTGGCCTACGGGTTGTTGGCCGTCTGTTCGGCGTCGAAGGTGAAGGTGGCCGTGGTCGTGCCGCCCTGGTACGAGTTGGCGGCCGTGATCGGGAGCGTGGCCCGGAGGCACAACTTCTCGCTGGCCGCTCCGGCCAGGGTTCGGTCGCCCGCCTGGTTGCCGGTGGCGTTGCTGCCGAAGGCGGCGGAGGCCAGGGTGCCGCTGTAGATCGAGGTGCCGTCGAAGTCGGTGCAGGCGTCGGCGGCGACGTCCCGCAGCTTGATCGTCAGGGTGATCCCGTCGCGCAGCGCCTTCAAGTCGGCGTTCGTGCTCGAGCTCGACACCGCGTAGCGGAGCTGGGCCGTCCCGGCGTTGTTGACCGTCAGCGTGCCGTTGACGGTATCGCCCGGCATCATCGGGCTGAGGCCGATGACCGCGCTCGCGGGCGAGGTGCTGATGTCGATCGTGCCGGCGGTGAAGGTGTTGCCACCCACGGTCGCCGTGTCGGTCCACAAGCCGAGGGAGAACGACGTCGCGGTGACGCTGACGGCTGCCAGCGCGGCTGCCATGAGCAGCAGGACGCGCCGAGGCGCCCAGAAACTGCGGGAGCGAAGCGTGTCCATGTTGGTGACAACCCTCTCTTGCTGTGGTTCGACGGTCAGATCGCTGCGGGCCCGGGTCCGAAACCAGGGCATCAGACCGCGCGTGATGTCTCCTGCGGCAATGGCTATGAAACCCATAGGGTAGGGGCGAAGCCATACCCCAAGAGGCTGGGACGACCGGTACTTTCAGTGCGGCGGGCCAGCCGCGCGGTCTATCCGGAACCCTCGCGACGCGCGCGCAGAGCCACATCGCCTGTGCGGCCCGGATCACGGTGCGACCGTACGTGGACGGGTTCGGTGCGGAACGGGCGACTGAAGGAGGGTCGCGACGATCGTCTTCGGGCGGCTCCGCGACGCTACGGCGTTCGGCGTACACCGACTCCGCGTCGGCGATAAAGCCCTTTGGGCCGCCACAATCGTCGGCGCGACGGTTCGGGCGGCCGCGATTGGTGGTGCGTCCGGTCCCCGCTCCGGGCCGCGCAGGGCCCGAAGGCCCGGGGCCTAGCCCTTCTTCTTGCCCTTGCTCACGAAGTCCTCGAGCTGCTTCTCG
>JANMBS010000506.1:0-2422 GCA_031360525.1 Thermomicrobiales bacterium | reverse complement strand
CGATTCGGCCGTCTATCGCAGCCGACGCGGTGTCGAGCGACGGCTGTGGCAGTTCACGATCGTCCTCCTTGTCCTGTTCATCCTCTTCTCGCTGGCGGCGTTCATCTTCGCGCCTGCTGCGACCGCCCCCTGACGTTCCCGGCGCGGCCGACGGCCGTGCTCGATCGTCCACTCGGAGCTCGATGACCCGCACCGACTCACTCGTCGTCGGGACCCTCGTCGCGCTGCTCGCGCTGATCGCGAGCCTCGTCAGTGTCCCGTCGCTCATCGCGACCTCCGCATCGACCTCGGCGCCCGGCGCGACCGTCGCTCCTCTCGCGCGCCCGTATCGCGAGGGCGTTCTCGGCCGCCCTGTGTCGGTCAGTCCGTTGAGTGCCCGGACCCAGGCCGATCGCGATCTGGTGGCCCTCGTCTATGCCGGGCTCGTCCGCAATGGCCCGTCCGGGTCGCTGGTGCCCGACCTCGCCGAACGTTGGACGGTCGACGCCACCGGGGCCGTCTGGACCTTCCACCTGCGCGACGACGCGCGCTGGCACGACGGCGAGCAGGTGACCGCCGAGGACGTCGCGTTCACCATCGGAGTCCTCCAGGATCGCAAGTACCATGGTCCCGGGGCGGGATCGTGGAACGAGGTGACGGTCACGACCGACGGCCTGCTGACCGTCGTGTTCCGACTGAAGACGCCGCTCGGTGGCTTCCTCCAGGCCGCGACCCAGCCGATCGCCCCGGCCCACATCCTGGCCGGGATCCCGGTCGACGAGCTTGCAGACCGGTCCTTCGGCCGTCAGCCGATCGGGTCGGGCCCGTTCGCGGTCGCGAACCTCAGCAACGACGCGGCCGAGCTCATCCCGGCCGGGACGGTCCTTCAGCACGACCCGACGGTCGACGGAACAGGACCCGTGGCGACGGATTCGCTGGCAACGCAGGGACCAGCCAGTCGCCCGGCACGGCCGGTGCCGTACCTGACCGCGATGGAATTCCGGTTTTTCGACGACCCCGAGAAGCTGGCCGCGGCCTACCGCGAAGGGTCGCTTGATGCGGCCTCCGGGCTCCCGCCCGGGCTGACCCGCGATCTCGGGACGGCGGCCGACAGCCGGGTGCTGCGCTACCCGGGCTCGACGCTGACCACGGTCCTGCTCAATCTGCGGCCGGGCCATCCGGAGTTCGCCGATCCCGCGGTGCGGACGGCCCTTCTGGCGGCGATCGACCGGCCGGAGATCATCACCGATGCGTTCGCCATGGCGGCCAGCACCGCCGCCGACGTCATCCCGCCGTCGTCGTTCCTGTTCGACCGGACGGCCGACCCGCCGGTGCCGTACGACCCCGCCACTGCGCAGTTGGCGCTGGCCAAGGCGGGCTGGACCAACGGACCCGACGGCTGGCGGCTGCCCAGCGCGAAGTCGGCCCTGAAGATCGACCTGCTGAGCCCGGACCTGGCGTCCAACCCGGCCGCCTTCCGGACCGCCGAGATCGTGACCGGCGACTGGCGGGCGATCGGGCTGTCGGTCACGCACGTGCCGCTGCCGCCGGGCGAGTTCGTCACTGGCCGGCTCGCGACCGGCAGGTTCCAGGCCGCGGTCGGCGACGTGACCATCGGCCTCGACCCCGACCTGTACCCGCTGCTCGCGTCGAGCCAGACCGTGACCGGTGGCTCGAACGTGATCGGCCTCCAGGATCCGGCGTTGGACAGGCTCCTGCGCGCCGCCCGCGGTCCCGGTACGCCACCCGTGCAGGCGGCCGCCTACTCGGCACTCCAGAAGCAGTTGGCGAAGGGCCGATACGTGCTTCCGCTGGCCTTCGCGGACGAGTCGATCGTGGTCCGCGACACGCTCCAGGGAGCGGCCGTCAGCCAGGTCGCCGACCCGGCTGACCGATTCTGGGATGTGCTAACATGGCGCCTCGCCGCCGACCGGTAGGCCGGTCGCGCACGGTCCACGCCGAGGTGGCGGAACTGGTAGACGCGCTAGCTTCAGGAGCTAGTGTCCGCAAGGGCGTATGGGTTCAAATCCCTTCCTCGGTACCATCCCTCGTCCGGGGACCGGCCAACGCGGTGCACACCTCTAGCCCAGGTGGCGGAATTGGTATACGCGTACGTTTGAGGGGCGTATGAGGAAACTCATCCGGGTTCAAGTCCCGGCCTGGGCACCACCCGCGCAGATGTGACCCGACCTACGCCAGCGCGACGGTCGTTATGCTGTCCCCGGGCGGTTAGCTCAGTTGGTCAGAGCACCTCGCTTACACCGAGGGGGTCACTGGTTCGAACCCAGTACCGCCCACCGCAGTCCCGGACATACTGTCGGCGGGCGAGGCCCTCGCCACAAGGGGCCAAACGGCTCTCGACGGGGAGCTTCAGGTTGGGGCATACCTGCCCTACCAGCGGGGGGGAGGATGTGCGGCCCCTGCCTTGGCCCGGGCCCCGCGA
>JANMBS010000567.1:0-2803 GCA_031360525.1 Thermomicrobiales bacterium | reverse complement strand
CCCTGCTGCGGGTCGACAGCGAGGATGCCGCGGCCGCCGACGACATCTTCACGATGCTGATGGGGGAGAAGGTCGGGCCGCGCAAGGACTTCATCAAGTCCGAGGCGCGCAAGGTGCAGAACCTTGACGTCTGAGGCGACTCGGACGACCGGGCCGACGCGGCCCGCCATCCAGACGCCTGGCGGCCGCTTCGAATTCGCGGCTCACAACTGCTTCGGCTGCGGAACGTTGAATGCCGGCGGGATCGGGATGATCCTCCACGTCGAAGCCGGCCGGGCATGGACCGAGCTCGCACTCGAGCGCCGCTTCGAGGGTTGGGACGGCGTCATCCACGGCGGGATCCTGTGCGCGATCCTTGACGAGGTCATGGCCTGGGCACTGGTGGGTGAGGACAACTGGGGTGTCACCGCGCGCATGGCGGTCGATTTCCGGAAGCCCGTCGCAGTGGACATGCCGATCCGGGCTGAAGGGTGGATCACCCGCGCCCGACGCCGGATCGTGGATACTGAAGGGCACATCGTCGATGCCGTCACCGGGACCGAGCTGGCGACAGCGACCGGGGTCTACGTCGCGGCCGGAGCGGCCCGCAAGCGAGACCTGCGCGAGCGCTACGCGTACCGCCCTGTGGGAACGGTCGGGGGCGGGCCGGTCGAGCCCGGCCCGGTCGAAGCCGCCCCCGGCGAAGTCGGCTCCGCCGATCCGCCCCGCCCGGTGGACGCCCTCCAATGATGACCGCCCCGCCCTCGCTCACGGCGCCGACTGCCGCCAGTGAGGCGACGGCCCATGCCGTCGCGTTCGTGGGCGCCCATCGCGACGCGGCCGAGGCACTCGGCGCCCGCCTCGCGGATTTCAGCAACGACCCGGACGGTTTGGCCACCACCCTGACGGCGGGACTCGCCGACCTTGCCGACCCTGAGTACATCCTGGGCCAGCAGCGTGTCGCGCCTGGCATAGGGGCGATCCACGGCGTGCGCTGGCCGTTGCTCGCCGCCGTCCAACGCGGGTTCCGCAACGCCTCCAAGGGCACACCGGCGACGCCCCTCCTGTTCATCGCGGACCGGCTGTTCCGCGAGCGCCATCTCGAAGCGCGCTGGTTCGCCTTCGGCCTTCTCGAGCGGGCCCTCCCGACCGAGACCGAGCGCACGTGGCAACTCATGCGCCGTGCTGCGCGCGAAGCAGGCGACTGGATCACGGTCGACTCGCTGGCGCACCCGTACGGCAAGGGCATCGCCGCCGAGATCTATCGCTGGGCGGAGCTCGAGCAGCTCGTCTACAGCCCGTCGCGCTGGGAACGCCGGCTCATCGGTTCGACCATCGCCACGATGACCCACGTCGATCGGGTGCGCGGTCGCAACCCCGCGGTCGCGGGTCACGCCCTGCCACTCCTGGCGGCCTTGATGGGCGACGCCGAACCCGACGTCCAGAAGGCACTGTCCTGGGCCTACCGCTCGCTCACCGTTGTGGACCGTCCCGCCACTGAGGCCGCCCTCCGGGCCGAGTCCCAGCGCGCCGCCGCGACCGACGACGGCCACCGCGCCTGGGTCATTCGCGACACGCTCACCAAACTGGACCCGGCGACGGCCGACGAATTCCGCACCAGGCTTGTGGGGATTCGCAAGCGCCCTGGCGCACCCGCAACCTCGCCCGCCTCGGAGACCGCCGCCCGCTTCGGCCGCCTCCCCGATCCCGCCTACCATCCGGAGCCCCCGCTCCGATGATCGACCGGACGCAGCCCGCCGTCCCTGATCCGACAGGAGAGACCAGCACGTGACCGACGACCTGGGCGACTTCCGATCGATCCGCATCGAGGACGAGATGCGGGTCAGCTACCTCGACTACGCGATGAGCGTCATCGTGTCGCGCGCCCTGCCCGACGTCCGCGACGGGTTCAAGCCGGTCCACCGCCGGATCCTGTACGCGATGGGCGAGATGGGGCTGTCGGCCACCAGCTCGTACCGCAAGTGCGCCGCGATCGTCGGCGAGGTGATGGGCAAGTACCACCCGCACGGCGACAGCGCGCTGTACGACGCGCTGGTCCGCCTCGCGCAGGACTTCTCGATGCGCTATCCGCTGGTCGATGGCCAGGGCAACTTCGGGTCGGTCGACGGCGACACCGCGGCCGCCATGCGCTATACGGAGGCGCGGCTGACCGCGATCGCCGGCGAGATGCTCGCCGACATCGACAAGGACACCGTCGACTTCGTCGACAACTACGACGGCACGCAGAAGCAGCCGTCGGTCCTGCCGGCCAAGCTCCCGAACCTGCTCGTCAACGGGAGCTCAGGCATCGCGGTCGGGATGGCGACCAACATCCCGCCGCACCACCTGGGCGAGATCGTCGACGCGACCGTCGCGATGATCGACGACCCCGACCTCACCTCGGACGACCTGTGCAAGTTCGTCAACGGCCCCGACTTCCCGACCGGCGGCACGATCTACCGCTTCGAGCAGCAGCGCAATCCGCTGACCGGCGAGACCGAGACCGTCGACGCCATTCGCCAGATGTACGCCCACGGCCGCGGGCGGGTGGTCATGCGGGCCCAGGTCGCCTTCGAGGAGGTCCGCGGCGACCGGATGGCGATCAACGTCAGCGAGCTGCCGTACCAGGTGAACAAGGCGACCCTGCTCGAGAAGATCGCGGATCTTGTCAAGGAGAAGCGGATCGACGGGATCAGCGATCTGCGCGACGAGTCGGACCGCGACGGGATGCGCGTCTACATCGAGATC
Source organism: Thermomicrobiales bacterium (assembly GCA_031360525.1). Classification (GTDB taxonomy): domain Bacteria; phylum Chloroflexota; class Limnocylindria; order Limnocylindrales; family CSP1-4; genus SPCO01. The sequence goes on along the minus strand of JANMBS010000567.1, from coordinate 76 downwards.
AAGCGCGACGCCAACCCGCACAAGGTCCTGAACAACCTGTTCAAGCACACGCCGATGCAGCTCGCGTTCAACATGA
>JANMBS010000489.1:0-6291 GCA_031360525.1 Thermomicrobiales bacterium | reverse complement strand
ACCTCGACGGCGGTAGCCATCGGGGCACTGCGCCGTCGCTACGACCTGCCGATCCTTGGCGTCATCCGGCCGGGGGCATCGGCGGCGGCGCTCGCCACGCGCAACCGCCGGGTCGGGGTCATCGCCACGCCGGCCACGATCCGCTCCCACGCCTACTTCAGCGCGATCAAGGACGAGAACCCGGCGGTCGAGGTCTACGAGCACGCGACGCCGACGCTGGTCCCGCTGGTCGAGGCCGGTGAGCTGAGCGGGTCGACCGCGGAGGCCGCCGTGGCCGATGCACTCGCGCCACTGCTCGGCGAACGCGACGCGGCGGGCGAGTCGATCTTCCCGCGGCCGCCGGGCGCGACCATCGATACGCTCCTGCTCGGCTGTACCCACTACCCGCTGCTGCGCTCGATCATCGAGGCCCAGGTCGGCGAGCATGTGGCCATCGTCGATTCCGCGACCGCGACGTCCTCGGCGCTGGCGGAGCTGCTCGGGATCAACGGGCTCGAGGCGGACCCGGACGCCGGCGCCACCCACCTGCAGCTGACGACCGGCGATGCCGGGTCGTTCCACGCCCTCGCCAGCCGGCTGTTCGGGTCCGCTTTTCCCGAGATCGAGCGCGTCGAGCTGGCCGTCGCGACACCGGTGAGCGGCCGGTGACCGGCCGCGCGCGCAACGACAACCGGCCCAGGTGGCGCGACGACCGCGTCTGGCAGGCCGGCTTCCTCATCGGGTCGGCGCTGGGAGCGGCCGCGACGATCGCCGGTCGCCACGCGGAAAAGGCCGCCCGCCGTGGCCTGGTCGACTGGCCCGAGGTGGAGCGCATCGCCATCGGCCGACTGCGCGCCGCCCCGGGGACCCTCGACCCGACCGAGCTCGGCGCCGCGGAACCTGCCTACGCAGCGGCCATGGCACGGATCGTCCCGGCCCTGACCACCGCTCTTGGCAGCCCGTTGCCGGGCGTCGTCGACAGGGCGGCTGTCGTCGACCGGGCGGGCTGGGTCCGTGCCAACACCGGCTCGTTCGCCTCGCTGATGAGCAAGCTCGAGACGGACCTGCTCGAGCAGGTCATCCCGCCCGGCGGGGGCCTGGCCAAGGCGACCGTGGCGCTCGCCAACCGCTGGGTGACGACCCGTCAGCTCGGGTTCCTGCTCGGCTTCATGGGGACGCGCGTTCTGGGCCAATACGACCTCGCGCTCCTCTCCACCGAGGCTGCACCCGGCAAGCTCCTGTTCGTCGAGGAGAACATCCGCGCGACGGCTCGCTCGCTGGGCGTGCCGATCGGCCCGTTCCGCACCTGGATCGCCCTCCACGAGACGACCCACGCCTTCGAGTTCGAGGCCCACCCCTGGCTCCGGCCGTACCTCGCCGAGCGCCTCGAGCGCCAGCTCACGCTGTTCGGCAAGGACGCTCGAGGGCTGGGCCGGGAGGCGGTCCGCGGCCTCGGCCGGTCCCTTCGCGGCGCAAGCGGTGGCGAGCACTGGATCGAGGCCATGATGGGCCCCGAGCAGAAGGCGATCTTCCGCGACGTCCAGGCGGTGATGAGCCTGCTGGAGGGGTTCAGCGACTACGTCATGGACGAGGTCGGGCGCGATCTCGTCCCCGGAGTCGCCCAGATCAGCGCCCGGTTCCACGAACGACGCACCAAGCGCAGCGCCTTCGAGCGCTCGATGCTCCGGTTGACGGGGATGGACCTCAAGATGGAGCAGTACAAGAAGGGCGAGCAGTTCGTGCGCGCCATCGCGGACCGGCGCGGCTCCGCGGCGCTGGCGCGCCTGTGGGAGGGCCCGCACACGCTGCCACGCGACGGCGAGATCGACTCACCCGATCGCTGGATCGCGCGCGTCCTCGACGGATCTCCCGCGTGACCGAACCGGTCGTCGGCCGAGCCGGACCCGGTTCCGGGCCGGGCGGGGCGCCCACTGCCATCGCACTGAGCCCGATCCTCTCGGCTCGCTACCGCGCTCGCGACCTGGAGCGCATCCGTGCCGCCGCGCCTGGCGCTCGCATCGTGACGGTCTCGGCCGAAGGCCTGGCCGACGCATCGCTCGATGACGTCGAGGTGATGCTCCGCGGCTGGCTCAGCTCGGACGCCTTCGACCGCATCCTGGCCCGTGCCCCGCGCCTGTCATGGGTCCACTCGGCGACGTCCGGCGTCGAGCGCGCGCTGACCCCGGCGGCGAGGGAGCGCGGCGTCGTCGTCACCAATGCCCGGGGCGTCTTCAGCCGGCCGATCGCCGAGTACGTGCTGATGATGATCCTGGCCGTCAGCCGGCGGCTCCCACAACTCCTCGAATTGCAGCGCGAGCGGACCTGGCAGCCGCTCGAGGGCGCCGAGCTGCGCGACGTGACCGTCGGGATCGTCGGGCTCGGGTCGATCGGACGTGCCGTCGGTGCGCTGGCGACCGCCTTCGGTTGCCGGGTCGTGGCCGTCCGCCGTCGCGCTGACGAGGGCACGGCCGCAAGTGGCCCGGACGACGAGGGCCGGGCGCTTGGCGAACTGATGCTGGCCCGCGTGGGTGGCCCCGAGACACTCCCCGAACTGCTCGCCGAGTCCGACTTCATCGTGCTCGCCGCCCCGCTGACCCCCGAGACCGAGGAGATGATCAACGCCGAGACGCTGGCCATGGTCAAGCCGGGTGCATGGCTCATCAACGTCGCTCGCGGCCGCCTGGTCGATGAGCGAGCGCTCCTCCGCGCCCTGGTCGATGGCGACCTCGGCGGCGCTGTCCTCGACACCTTCCGCGACGAGCCGCTGGTTGATACGTCGCCTTTCTATGACCTGCCAAACGTCATCGTCACGCCGCATACCGCCTGGTCGAGCGGCCGTGTCCTCGACCGCAGTGTCGAGCTCTTCTGCGAGAACCTCCGCCGCTTCGCGACCGGCGAACCGCTGCTCAACGTGGTCGACCCGAACGCCGGGTACTGATCCCGGCGACAATCCGCTGATGCAGATCGCCATCGTCGGGCTTGCCGGATCGGGCAAGACCACCGTCTTCAACACCCTGACCGGAGGTCATGCCGAGACCGGCGGCTACGGCGGGGTCACCCTCAACGTCGGCGTGGTCAAGGTCCCGGACCCGCGGCTCGACGCGTTGGCCGCCATCTTCAAGCCCAAGAAGATCATCCAGGCCGACGTCACCTACGCCGACCTGCCCGCGCCGCCGCCCTCCACCGAGGGCCACGTCGGGACCGAGGAGCTGCCGGCCGACCACCTCGCGCGGCTACGCGACTCCGACGCCCTGCTCCACGTCGTTCGCGCCTTCGAGGACCCCGCCAACCCGCATCCCGCGGGAAGCGTCGACCCTGCCCGCGATCTCGAGCAGCTCGATCTGGAGTTCCTGCTCGCCGACCTGTCGATGGCCGAGCGTCGGATCGAGCGGCTCAAGACGAGCGCCCGCCACGGCAACCCGGCCGAACGAGAGGCGGCGGAGCGCGAGGACGCGGTCCTGCGCCGGATCCACGCCGGTCTCGAGACCGGCGCGCCGATCCGCGATCTCGACCTCGACCCGGACGACGAGAAGGCCATCCGCGGCTTCCGGTTCCTCACCCAGAAACCGGTCCTGGTCCTGCTCAACGTCGGCGAGGGCGACTTGGCGAAGGCCCCGGACATGGTCGCGAAGGTCATGGCCGGCTACGGCCACCAGCACGCGCTGGTCGAGGCGCTGTCGGCCAAGATCGAGATGGAGTTGGGCGAGCTCGAACCCGACGAGGCCGCCGTGTTCATGGAGGAGCTCGGCATCGCGGAGTCGGGGCTCGGACGGGTGATCGACCTCTCGTACCGTCTTCTCGGGCTCATCTCGTTCCTGACCGCCGGTCCGGACGAGGTCCGCGCCTGGCCGATCCCGGACGGGTCGAGCGCGGTCGACGCGGCGGGGGCCATCCACACCGATCTCGCCAAGGGCTTCATCCGCGCCGAGACCGTGGCCTACGACGACCTGTTGACGCTCGGCTCGATGGCCGAGGCACGAAAGGCCGGCCGGTTGCGCTCCGAGGGCAAGACCTACCGGGTCCGCGACGGCGACGTGCTGGAGATCCTGTTCAGCAAATAGTCAGTCGAGGCGGCCGCTGATCAGTTCAGGCGGCTGCTGTCGGGGTCGAACTCGGCGATGACGGTGCTATAGGCCGTGCCGTCGTCGAGATCCTGCTCCGGATCGTCGTCGTCATCGTCCTCATCTTCCTCGGCGTCGGCGATGTCGACCTCGAGCTCGGCCAGGAAGTTCTGCTCGTCGTCGGTCGAGACGTTGACCGAGGCGATCAGCCGGTCGTCGCTGATGTGGATGAAGCCGTGGTCGCGCTCCAGCTCGACGGCGATCGCCTCGCTCAGCGTATCGTGGATGTAGCCGTCCTGGATGCGGCGCCGGATGGTCTGGACCAGCTCGAAGAACTCATCCGCTTCCCACTCGGATTCACTGACGACGAGGACATCGGAGAAGACCTCGTTGTCGCCCTCATGCAGCTCGTAGAAGAACACGTCGATTTCCCCTCGTGCGGTCGGTGCGAGGCGGCAGTATACCGTCGGAGGTGCCATGGCCCGCCCGCGCGTCGAGGTCGTCCACGTCGGCTCGGCGTGTCGCGATGTCGTCCCGGAGGACCCTCGCGGTTGGCGGCTGGGTGGCGGTGTCACGTATGCCTCGCTGACCACGGCCCGGCTCGGGGTGCGGACGGCGGCGATCGTCGGGGTCGACGCGACGGCCGCCACGGCGAGCGAACTCGACATGCTTCGCGACGCGGGCGTCGACCTGTTCCTGGTGGCGCTCGACGAGGGCCCGATCTACCACAATCTCGAGACGCCCCACGGCCGGGTGCAGACGTGCGTGAAGACCGGAGTGCCGCTGCCGGTCCCCGCGGTTCCCGAGTCGTGGCTCGCCGCGCCCGGCTGGTCGCTGGTCCCGGTCGCGGGCGAGTTGACCGACGCCTGGGCCGGCGCCGTGCCGGCCGACGCCCACCTCGCCGTGGCGTGGCAGGGCTTCCTGCGCGAACTGGCGGCAGGGGAGCAGGTCCGGCGCCGGCCACCGGGGCCGTCAGCCATCCTGCGGCGCGCCGATCTCGTCGGGGTCAGCCACCACGACGTGCCGGCGACGACTCCGCTTTCCGAGTTATACGGATTGCTCCATCCGGGCGCTGACCTGCTCATCACGCAGGGTGCCGAGGGCGGGCTGCTCATCCGCCTCGGAGCGGACGGCCCCACCGAGTCACTCCGCTATCTGCCGACCTCCACTGACCGTGAGACCGATCCAACCGGCGCCGGCGACACGTTCCTGGCCGCGCTGCAGGCGTCCATCCTGCGACCCGCAGTAGTCGGCCGGAACCGGCCGCGCCATCGGATGGACCTGCGCTTCGCGGCGGCGGCTGGGTCGCTCGTGGTCGAAGGACTCGGTCTCGAGGGTGTGCCTGATCGATCGGCCGTCCTGGTCCGTCGGGCACGCGAACGAATCCGCCGCGCGGTGGTTCCGACCGCGGTGAGCCAGGTGGGTGCGGTAGAGGCGCCCTGAGTCGGGGCGTATCGTGCGGCAATGTCATCGCTCTCCAGTCGATCCGTTCTCGCGCTCTCGGTCACGTTCACGATCGCCCTTATCGCTTGTGGCACGACGCCACAACCCACCGCCGCTCCGTCGCCGACGGCAACGGCGCGAATCGAGCCGACGGCCCGGGAACTGACGTCGGCGCTCCGATTCCGGACCACCTTCGGATTGCGCGCTGACGAGGCCTGGATCCGAGCGGTGTTCAACGATCCCGCCTCGGACGGAACGTTCGGCGTGCCACTGCTGCCGAGCGAGGTCGCAGCGGTGATGAACGCGCAGGCTGCAGCCAATGCCGTGTCCGACCTCGTCTCGGCCTATGGAGCGACGGTCCCGGAGGATTGGGCCGGGATGTACGTGGATCAGAAGGCCGGCGGAACGGTCGTCGCCCGCTTCAAGGCGAACGTCAACGAACACCGAACGGCGCTGCTGGCGTTGCTCCCGGCGGGAGCCAAGGTCGATGTTCGCTCAGCGACGTGGTCGGATGCCGAACTGCGGGGCTTCATCGCTCAGGTCGAGCAGGAGAGCGATTGGTTCCCGACGATCGGGACGAAGCTCTTTACGGTTGAGATCGCTGGCCTGGACAACCTCGGGGGGATCGACGCCCTCTTCAATGGCCCGAAGGGCGCGGCCGGCGCCATCGAAGCCCATTTCGGGAACCCACCCTGGCTGCGCGCTGTCTGGTTCGGCCCCCTTGAGTGGACGGGTCCGCGCGGCGACCTCGACGTCTACACCAGGGATTCGGCCGGTCGTCGCGTGCCGATGGTAGATATCGTGGTGG
>JANMBS010000541.1:0-10794 GCA_031360525.1 Thermomicrobiales bacterium | reverse complement strand
TCCTGGCGGTACTCGCTCCAGACCGTGACCCGAACTGTCATGGCGTGTCGCCGAGGTGGACGACGGCACCGCCCTCGGCCGATGACGCGCGGATCGCGTCCCACAGACGGGCCATCCGCAGGCCGATCTCGGGTGGGCTCGGGTTCGGTTCGAGGCCGCCGCGGACCGCCAGGAATTGTTCCCAGACCGTGCGTGACGCCACCGAGCGGACCGGCGACAGGCGGCGAGCGCCAGGCCGCTGCATCTCCAGCCGTTCGCCCCAGATCCCGGTCCGCAGCGTCGCGCGCTCGCAGAAGATGCGGACATCAGAACCGTATCCGGGGATGGCGCGACCGACACCGTTCATGGTCACGAGGGCGCCGGAGGCCAGGCGCGCGATGATGACTCCTCGGATGTCGACCGGCCGGCCGTCGTCCTCCAGCCACGCCGCGACCTCGGCGATCTCCTCGCCGGCGACGTCGGTGACGGTGTTGAGCATGTGCGCCCCGGTATCGAACAGGAAGCCCCCGCCGGATATGGCTGGATCCTGCCGCCACGTCCCGGCGGTCTGGGTGGCCCAGTCCTGCCACACGAGCGCGTCCACGTTGAGGAGCCCGCCAAATTCGCCACTGGCGACCATCCGCGCCGCCTCTCGGACCTGCGGCGAGAGGCTCCCCGGGAAGGCGACGACGAGGAGACGGCCCGTTCGATCCCGCGTGGCGATCAGCGCCTTGGCCTCCGCCGCGTTCATGACCATCGGCTTTTCAAGGATGACGTCCACGCCGGCGTCGAGGCACCCCATCGTCTGGGCGGCGTGGAAGACGTGCGGCGTGATGATGAAGATGACGTCGAGCGCCGGCGCGAACCGTTCGACGAATCGCACCCAGTCCGGTTCGTTGGGTGGCGGAGGCAGGCCGACGGCCGCGAATTCGACGACCGCCAGATCGAAGGCGGCAGCGGACGGCTCGCACACCGCTGCAACGACCGTGTCTTCGCGAGGCAGCATGTTCCTGAGGTGCCCACGGCCCATCAGGCCGGTCCCGATCATGCCCACTCGAACCGCGCCATTCGACATCGCCGGAGTCTATCCGTCCAAACGACGTCTCCGCCGCGGCCAGGCGCTAGCCGGCCTGGCGCAGGCTGCCCGAGATGCGCGCCGCGGTCGCGACAACCTCGTCGGCCAGGGCCACCTCCGACCCGGGGCTCGGGAAGCGGTAGGACGGTCCGTGGAGGTGGACCGCGGCGACCACCTCGCCCGAGGCGTCGGCGACGGGGGCGGCCACCGACGAGATGCCCTCGTCGAACTCCTCGAGCGCCCACGTGTAGCCGTCGCGCCGGATCGCGCGCATCCGCTCGAACAGGGCATCGGCGGTCACCAGCGTCCGCTCGGTGAAGCGCTCCATCGGCCGGCCGAGGTAGCGCTGGACGAAGGTCGGCGGCGCGAACGCCAGCAGGACCTGACCGGACGACACCGCATGGAGGGGGATCCGCGACCCGGTCCAGTCGCGGACCGAGACAGGGTTGGGACTGGCCACCTGTTCGATGTAGTGGACCTGGTCGCCATCCTTGACGCTCAGCCCGGCGGCTTCCTCGGTCGACCCGGCGAGTGCCTCGAGCGACGGGCGGGCGAGAGCGGCCAGAGTCCGTGCCGGTCTGATGCCCGCTGCGAGGGTCACCAGCCGTGGGCCGAGGCGGTATCGCGAGTCGCCCGGGACCTGCTCGACGACCCCCTCGCGAGCGAGCGACGTGAGCAGCCGCGCGGCCGTCGACTTCGGGAGGTCGGCCCGGTCGGCGACCTCGGTGACGCCGATGGGGCCATCGGCCAGCGTGCCGAGGACCGCGAAGGCTCGTTCGATGGACTGGACTCTGGACATCGGTACCTTTGTCGGCTAGATTTCTCAGACCAAGGAGTTCCATGATACGGCACGGTTCCACCATGTGGAACCCCCGATGCCAGGAGAGCACTGAATGACGGACGAGTACGCAGAGATCGACCTCGCGGCGCTCTCCGACGACGAGCTGACCGAACAGATGCACAACGACCTCTACGACGGCATGGCCGCCGAGATCGTCGAAGGCACCAACATCCTGCTCGGGCGCGGCTGGTCGGCCACCCGGGTCCTCGACGACGCACTCGTCGCCGGGATGAAGATCGTCGGTATCGACTTCCGCGACGGCATCCTGTTCGTCCCGGAGGTCCTCCTGGCGGCCAACGCCATGAAGTCGGGGATGGCGATCCTGCGTCCGCTCCTGGCTGAGACCGGCGCCGAGCCGGTCGGCAAGGTCGTCATCGGCACGGTCAAGGGCGATATCCACGACATCGGCAAGAACCTGGTCGGGATGATGCTCGAGGGCGCCGGCTTCGAGGTCTTCGACCTCGGCATCAACACCGACGCCGAGAAGTTCATCGCCGCCCTCGAGCTGCACAAGCCGGACATCCTCGGCATGTCGGCGCTGCTGACGACGACCATGCCGTACATGAAGGTCGTCATCCAGACGCTCAAGGACCGGGGCATCCGGCAGGACTACATCGTGCTCGTCGGCGGGGCGCCGCTGAACGAGGAGTTCGGGGCCGCGGTCGGCGCCGACGCCTATTGCCGCGACGCCGGTGTCGCCGCGGAGACCGCTCGCCGGCTCATCGACGAGCGCCGCGCCAGTGCGGCCTGAGCGGGCCTACTCGCCCGCCGCTCGCGGCTCCGAGGCCCCCGACCCCGATCGCGTCCTGATCATCGGCTGCGGCGCGCTCGCGCGCGAGCTCGTCGCGGTCATCGACCAGGCCGGCCTGACCAACGTCGACCTGACCTGCCTGCCGGCGACCCTCCACAACCGGCCCGGCGGGATCCCGGCCCTCGTCCGAGAGAAGATCCACGCCGCCCGGCCGCGCTACAGCAGCATCTTCGTGGCCTACGCCGACTGCGGGACCGGCGGCCTCCTTGATTCGATGCTGGCCACGGAGGGCGTCGAACGCCTCCCGGGCGCTCATTGCTACGAGTTCTACGCCGGCGCCGCGGCCTTCAGTGCGATCACAGACGAAGAGCTCGGAACGTTCTTCCTGACCGACTTCCTGGCTCGCAACTTCGACCGGCTTGTCATCCGGGGCCTCGGCCTCGACCGGCACCCCGAGCTGCTGCCGGTCTACTTCGGCAACTACACCCGGCTGGTCTACCTCGCCCAGACCGACGACCCGGCACTCGTCGGTGCCGCGCGTCGCGGTGCGCGCCGGCTCGGTCTCAGGTTCGAGCTGCGGCGGACCGGCTTCGGCGACCTCGCGACGTCCGTCGTGGCGGCCGCGGACCGGACCGTGGCCACCGGCGCCCCCACCCGACAGGTAGCAGGAGCCGCTTGATGGCGACGCTTTCGATCATCTGGTGGCGTGACATCCCTGCCCAGATCGTGGCCAAGGACGCCCGGCGCTCGAGCAAGGTCGTCCTCCACCCACGCTTCCAGGTCGCCATCGACAAGGCGGCAAACCGGGCCGGGATGCGCGAGTACAACGCCTATATCGGGGAGTGGCGCAAGACGTTCGCGACCTGCGGCGAAGACCTCGAGGCCGTGGTCAAGGCGGAATCCGAGCGGCTCGAGGCCGAATACACCAAGCATCACTTGGCGGAGCTGATCCAATCCGGCGGCCTTGCCGGCGGGCCGGCACTTCCACCGGCGACCACAGCGGAGACCTCAGCGACATGACCGACACCTTCCTCAGTTCCGCGTCGCGCGAGGTCGTCATCGGTTTCGACCGGCCGTTCGTGATCATCGGCGAGCGCATCAACCCGACCGGCCGCAAGGCTCTCGCCGAGGAGATGAAGGCCGGTGACTTCAGTCGCGTCGAGCGCGACGTGCTGGCCCAGGTCGAGGCCGGCGCCCAGATGCTCGACATCAACGCCGGGATCCCCCTGGCAGACGAGCCGGCGATCCTGGCCAGGACCATCCAGCTCGTCCAGAGCCTGACGAACCTGCCGCTGTCGATCGATTCATCGATCGTCGAGGCGCTCGAGGCGGGGCTGGCCGTCTACCAGGGCAAGGCGCTGCTCAACTCGGTGACCGGGGAGGAGGAGCGCCTCGAGCGGGTCCTGCCGCTCGTCCGCAAGTACGGCGCCGCGGTCGTCGCCATCAGCAACGACGACACCGGGATCAGCATGGACCCCGACGTCCGGTTCGCGGTCGCCAAGCGGATCGTCGAGCGTGCCGCCGACCACGGCATCCCGCGCTCGGACATCATCGTGGACACGCTGGTCATGCCGATCGGTGCCCTGAGCCAAGCCGGTCAGCAGGTCTTCGCGCTGGTCCGCCGCCTCCGTGAGGAGCTCAAGGTGAACACGACCTGCGGCGCCTCCAACGTCAGCTTCGGTCTGCCGAACCGCGAGGGGATCAACGCCGCGTTCCTGCCGATGGCGATCGCCGCCGGGATGACGTCCGCCATCACCAACCCGATGATGCCCGAGGTCAAGGCCAGCGTGATGGCGGCCGACGTGCTGATGGGCCACGACCCCGATTGCGGCCGCTGGATCGCGGTCAACCGCGCCGCCACCCCGGAGGGCGAGGTCAGCCGCCGACGGGTCAATCGCCGCGCGGTCCCCGTCGGCTAGCGGGCTCTCCTCGGTGGCCGACGCGCTCGTCATCTTCACGCCGTCCGGGCGCCGCGGACGCTTCTCGGAAGGCACGACGGTGCTCGACGCCGCGCGCTCGCTCGGGGTCGACATCGACTCGGTCTGCGGCGGGCGTGGGATCTGCGGCCGCTGCCAGGTGACGCAGGGCCTCGGCGAGTTCCCGAAGCACGGGATCGTCTCCGAGCCCGACCATCTATCCGACTTCGCCGCGCTCGAGGCGACCTATCGCGAGGAGAAGGGCCTCGCCGCGGACCGCCGACTGTCGTGTACCGCCCAGGTCCGTGGCGACGTCCTCATCGACGTCCCGCCCGAGAGCCAGGTCCACCGCCAGGTCGTGCGCAAGGGCCTCGATGTCCGGACGTTCATCGTCGACCCCGTCGTCCGGCTCCACTACGTCGAGGTCACGCCGCCGGAGCTGGCGTCGCCGACCGGCGACCTGGCACGACTGTTCGAGGCGCTCGAGCGTGAGTGGCAGCTGACCGGTCTCGAAGCGGATCTTCAGGTCGTGCGCGATCTCCAGCCGGCGCTCGAGAAGGGGAAGTACGGCGTCACCGTCGCGGTCCATCAGGCCCACAAGGTCATCGCGGTCTGGCCCGGCCTCCACGAGACGGCCTATGGCGTCGCGATCGATATCGGCTCGACGACGATCGCCGGCCACCTCGCGAACCTGGCCGATGGGGCGGTCCTCGCCAGCAACGGCGTGATGAACCCGCAGATCCGTTTCGGCGAGGACCTCATGAGCCGCGTCTCGTACGCGATGATGCATCCGGAGGGCGCCGGCGAGATGACCGTCGCGGTCCGCAAGGCGCTCGATGGATTGATCGCGTCGCTCGCGATGCGGGCCGGCATCAAGCGGGTGGAGATCCTCGAGCTCGCGCTCGTCGGCAACCCGATCATGCATCACCTCCTGCTCGGCATCGATCCGACCCCGCTCGGTGGCGCCCCCTTCGCTCTGGCCACGGACCGGGCGATCAGCACGACCGCGGCGGAACTCGGACTGCGCGCCCACCCCGGCGCCCGCGTCTACGTCCTGCCCTGCATCGCCGGTCATGTCGGGGCCGACACGGCCGGCGTCATTCTCGCCGAGCAGCCCCACCAGGCCGAGCGGATGACGCTGGTGGTCGACGTCGGCACGAACGCCGAGATCGTCCTCGGCGACAAGCGACGGCTGTTGGCCGCGTCGAGCCCGACGGGCCCGGCCTTCGAAGGCGCCCAGATCAGCGGCGGCCAGCGGGCGGCGCCCGGCGCCATCGAGCGCGTCCGCATCGACCGCGAGACGCTCGAGCCGCGCTTCCGGGTGATCGGCGTCGAGGCCTGGTCGGACGAGCCTGCCTTTGCGACCGGCGTCACCGAGACGGGGATCACCGGCATCTGCGGCTCGGGCATCATCGAGGTCATCGCCGAGATGTTCCTGGCTGGGATCGTCACCGAGGACGGCGTCATCGACGGCGACCTGGCGGCGCGCACGCCGCGCATCGTCCCGGACGGGCGGACCTTCAGCTACGTCCTGCACGAGGGCGACGGCACCAACGCCGGTGGTGACACCGGACGGGCCGGCCCGCGGATCGCGATCACTCAGAACGACGTCCGGGCCATCCAGCTCGGCAAGGCCGCGCTCTATGCCGGCGTCCGGTTGCTGATGGACAAACTCGAGATCGACGAGCTCGACGAGATCCGCCTCGCTGGCGCGTTCGGCAGCCAGATCGACCCGACCCACGCGATGATCCTCGGGCTGATCCCCGATTGCGACCTGGCCCATGTTCGCTCGGCCGGCAACGCGGCCGGCACCGGCGCGCTGATCGCTTTGCTGTCGGGTGCGGCACGGTCCGAGATCGAGGGCGTCGTCCGGCTCGTCGAGAAGATCGAGACAGCCGTGGAGCCGCGGTTCCAGGAGCACTTCGTCGAGGCGATGGCGTTCCCGCACAAGACCGCCGCATTCCCGCACCTCGGCGCCGTGGTGGACCTGCCTGCCAGGACGGCCACCACGGGTGCCGCCGGGGCCGAGGCCCGCAACGAGCGGCGACGCCGGCGCACCGTGGCGATCGGGACCAGGGAGGACGCCTGATGGACGATCCGCAGCGGCGGCGGAGCGGGGGACGGGCCGCCCGCCAGGCACTCCGCCTCGCCAGCCACGCCGAGCACGTCCCGTACCTGACCCGGAAGTTGGCGCCGTTCGAGGTCCTCGGCGAGGAGGGCCTGTCGCTCATCGAGCACAACGCCGACTCCATCCTCGAGGAGGTCGGCATCGAGTTCCGCGGGGATCCTGACGCCCTGACCCTCCTCCACGACGCCGGTGCGGACGTCGACGGTGTCCGCGTCCGATTCCCGCGCGGCCTGTGCCGTCAGATCGTCCAGGCGACGGCTCCCCGCCAGTTCACCCAGTTCGCGCGCAACCCGGAGCGCAACGTCGAGATCGGCGGGATGCACACGGTCTTTGCCCCGAACTATGGCTCGCCGTTCGTGCGCGACCTCGACAACGGCCGGCGCTACGGCACGATCGAGGACTTTCGCAACTTCGTGAAGCTGGCCTACGCGTCGCCCTACCTTCACCACTCGGGCGGGACCGTCTGCGAGCCGGTCGACGTGCCGGTGAACAAGCGCCACCTCGACATGGTCTATTCGCACATCCGCTACAGCGACAAGCCGTTCATGGGCTCGGTCACGGCGCCGGAACGGGCGCGCGACACGGTCGAGATGGCCCGCCTCACGTTCGGCGCCGACTACCTCGAGGACCACGCGGTCATCCTGTCGCTGATCAACGCGAACTCGCCGCTGGTCTGGGATTCGGTGATGCTGGGTGCCGCGCGGGCCTATGCCGAGGCCAACCAGGCGACGCTCTTGACGCCGTTCATCCTCGCCGGCGCCATGGCCCCGGTCACCGCGGCCGGTGTCTGTGCCCAGACCCTCGCCGAGGCCTTGGCCGGGATGACCTTCGTCCAGCTTGTCCGGCCGGGAGCCCCCGTGGTCCTTGGGAGCTTCGCCTCGTCGATGTCGATGCAGTCGGGCGCGCCGACATTCGGGACCCCGGAGCCGGCGCTCGTGCTCTACGTGATGGCTGCGCTGGCTCGCCGGCTCGGCGTCCCGTTCCGCTCCGGCGGCTCGCTGTGCGGCTCGAAGATCGCCGATGCGCAGGCGGCCTACGAGTCCGCCGCCACGCTCCAGCCGACCGTGCTCGGCGGCGTCAACTTCGTGCTCCATGCCGCTGGCTGGCTCGAGGGCGGGCTGGCCGTCGGCTACGAGAAGTTCATCCTCGATGCCGACCAGTGCGGGATGATGGCCGTCTTCGTCAACGGCGTCGACATGTCGGAGAACGGCCAGGCGCTCGACGCCATCCGGTCCAACGAGCCCGGCACGCACTACCTCGGCAGCGCCCACACGTTGGCCAACTTCGAGACGGCCTTCTACCGCTCCGACGTCACCGACAACAACAGCTTCGAGCAGTGGCAGGAGGACGGCTCGCTCGACGCGGCGCAGCGGGCCAACGTCATCTGGAAGAAGATGCTGGCGGACTACGAGGCGCCGCCGATCGACCCCGGCGTCGACGAGGCGCTCCTCGACTTCGTCGCGCGGCGCAAGGCGTCGATGCCGGATTCCGAGGTCTAGGACCTCATGCTCTTCCGGCGCCGCTCCTCGCTGACGCCCGCCCGCTCCGCCGCCCTCGCCGGGATCCTACGCGCCCCGACCTTCGAGCTGGTTCCGCTCAAGAACGCGCTCGACCAGGCGGCCTTCCTGCCGGCCCGCGCGACCGTCTCTGTGACCGCGTCGCCGGCCAAGGGCATCGAGGCCACGGTCGCCCTGTGCGAGCAGCTCCAGGCCCGGGGGTTCCGGGCCGTTCCGCACCTCTCGGCGCGGATGATCCGCGACCGCGGCCACCTGTCGGAGCTGATCGCCTGGCTCGAGGGTGCCGGTGTCGACCGCGCCTTCGTCGTCGGTGGCGACGCCAAGGAACCGGGCGACTACCCCGACGGCCTGTCCCTCCTGCGGGCGATGGCCGAGATCGGTCATCCGCTGGCCGAGATCGGCATCCCGGCCTACCCACAGGGGCACGCCTTCATCGCCGATGCGCCGCTGCTCGAGGCGCTGCGTGCCAAGGTGGCCTTCGCCAGTTACATGACCACGCAACTCTGCTTCGACCCGCACGCGATCGCGTCATGGCTTGCCGCGCGCCGCGCCGAGGGAATCACGCTGCCGGTCCACCTCGGACTGCCGGGCGTCGCCGAGCCGCAGCGGCTGCTGGCGATCAGTGCCCGGATCGGGGTGGCCGACACACACCGGTTCCTTGTCAAGAACACGCGGTTCATCGCCCGACTGATCCGGTCCGGCGGCTTCTACCGCCCGGACGGCCTGCTCGAAGGACTCGCGCCGCACGTCGCCGAGCCGACCAACGGGATCGTCGACCTGCATCTCTACACGTTCAATGCGGTCGACGTCACGGAGCGCTGGCGCGCGGCGTATCTCGAGAAGTTGCGGGTCAGATCCGCCGCCTGAGGCCGGCCTGGCCCGGTCCAGGTCCGACGGCCCCCAGCCCACGAGATCGTGGTTGTGAGACACCACTGGCGGGTCGAAGCCCGATTCTGAGCACGGTTCGACGTGGTTGCGTGCGCAGGAGTCGTCGAATCGCTTCGAGGACGCCGACCGGCGACCACCTGAAGTCCTTCGCGGACCCAGTGGTGTCTGGCAGACACGGGGCGCAGCATTGGGCCCGGCGCGTCCCGGGCTGGACGCGCCCGCGGCCAACCGTCCTTGCTCATCTCGGCTGGGTGGGGCACCATGACGCCACAACCGAAGAGATTCTTATCAAGAGTGGCGGAGGGACCGGCCCGTTGAAGCCACGACAACCTACCGGCGTCGAGCCGGCAAGGTGCCAAGTCCGGGCAGGTCCTCCTGCACGATAAGGGAACTCCCTTCGAGACCCTTCCGAGCAGGAAGGGTCTTGTCATTTCCGGTCCCGCCGCCCGACCCACCCGTTTCGATAGGGGACCGATGACCCACGCCGCGCCCGTCGGCTCGCCGCGACAGCGCTTCCGAAGCCGTCTCGCCACCCGCCCGATCCTCGTCGATGGTGGGTTGGGGACGCTGCTGTTCAGCCGTGGCGTGCCGCAGCGCGCCTGTCTGGAGGAACTCGTCACGACCCATCCGGAGATGGTCGGAGCCGTCCATCGAGAGTATCTCGAGGCGGGCGCCGACCTGATCGAGACGCTGTCGTTCGGCGCCAACCGGCTGCGTCTGGTCGCCTGGGGTCTCGAGGGCCAGGTGGGCGGGCTCAACCGGCGAGCCGCTCAGCTTGCACGAGAGGCACGCGAGGTCAGTGGACGCGACGCCCTGGTCGGCGGGTCGATCGGGCCGCTGGGGCCGCCCAGCCGGGGAGTGCCGATCGCGGAAGCCGCCGCGCGGGCCGCCTTCCGCGAGCAGATCGAGGGCCTCCTCGAGGGCGGCGCGGACCTGATCGTGCTCGAGACGTTCTCGGATCTGGAGCAGCTGGTGCTCGCCGTCGACGAGGTCCGGCGCGCGTCGGACGTCCCGGTCATCGCCTCCCTGGCGTTCGGTGAGGAACTCGTCCTGGCCGACGGAAACGGCCCGAGGGCCGCCGCGGTTGCGTTGGCCGCTGCCGGGGCGGACGCGGTGGGCGTCAACTGCGGGGCGGGTCCGGCGGCGTGTCTCGATGCGCTCGAGGCGATGGGCGCTCCGGCGGACGGCGGTCCGGCCAGGTCGATCATGCCCAATGCCGGTCTCCCCCAGCGACTCGAGGGGCGCTTCATCTACGCCGCCAGCTCCGAGTACTTCGAGGCTGTGACGCCACGCCTGCTGGCCGCCGGGGCAACGGTCGTCGGGGGGTGCTGCGGGACGACGCCCGAGCACATCGCGGCGATGCGGGCGGCGCTCGATGCGCCCGAGGCGACCGCAAAGCCCGGCTCGCTCGAGACGCCCGCCGCCCCCGCCGCCCCCGCCCCGAACGACCACGACCGCGCCCGGGCCACGCTCACCATCGCGGAACGCACGCCAGCGGCGGCCTCCGGTGACGCCCCGCCGCCGACCCGCCTGGCCAACCTGCTCGAGGCCGGCCGGTTCGTCGTCTCGGTCGAGATCGATCCGCCGCGCAGCATCCGCATCGAGCGGACGATCGAGGCCGCCAAGCTCCTGCGCGATGCCGGCGTCGACGTCGTCAACGTCTCGGACTCGGCCATGGACAGGGCGCTCATTCGCACCC
>JANMBS010000534.1:0-3072 GCA_031360525.1 Thermomicrobiales bacterium | reverse complement strand
CGCCGGTCTGCCGGTTTGCGGCCCTGCAGGGGCCGCCTCCCTCCGATCACATGGGACTCCGTTGTGGTGCTGGGGAGTGAGCGGTCAGGGGCCGCGCCGATAGGGTACGTCAGCGATGACGGTGTGCTCGCGCCCGACCAGGGCGGCCTTGAGTCGCTTGGCGGTCTGGTTGTACCGCACCCGGTCCCACCAGTGCTTCGCAACGTACTCGGGCAGGACGACGATCGTCATCGGCGCCTCCTTGCCCGGTGGCCACGCCTGGTCGAGGATGTCGAGGTAGGCGACGACCGGCGAGATGACGGCACGGAACGGCGACTCCACGATGACCAGCGGCACGTCGGGGAGCTGGCGTTCCCAGCGTTCGCGCAGCGCGTCGGCCGCCTCGAGGTCGTCGGTCACGTAGACCGCCCGCACGTCGGGTGCCACGGCGCGCCCGAAGTTGACCGCCTGGACCACCGCGCGGTTGATGCCGTTGACGGGGATGATCACGCGCTGCTCACGATGCGGCCCGGGCAGCACGCCGTCATCGCGCACGCGCAGCTCCTCTTCCTGGCCGTCGTACTGGCGACCGATGAACGACATGAGGCCGACGAGGATCGGGATGAGGACCAGGACGATCCAGGCCCCATCCCAGAACTTCACCGCGGTCACGATCACGGCGACGATCCCGGTCAGCGTGGCCCCGAACGCGTTGATCGCCAGGCGGCGACGGTAGCCCGGTGACTTCTCGCGCAGCCAGTGGCGGATCATGCCGGTCTGGCTGATCGTGAAGTCGATGAACACGCCGACCGCGTAGAGCGGGATGAGCAGGTGGGTCGATCCGCGGAAGATCACGATCAACCCGGCTGCCAGCGACGCAAGCACGATGATCCCGTACGAGAACGCCAGGCGGTCGCCGCGCAGCGCGAACTGGCGCGGCATGTGCCCGTCGCCGGCCAGGATCGCGAGCAGTCGCGGGAAGGCGTTGAAGCTGGTGTTGGCGGCCAGGAAGAGCAGAAGGGCCGTGAACGCCTGGAAGAGGTAGAACAGGATCCCATCCCCGTAGACCGTCTGGGCGACCTGCGCGATGACCGTCTTCTTCTCCGGGAGATCGATCGGCAGGATCGCAAAGTTGACGGCCAGGAACGTGATCCCGATGAACAGCGTCGCGAGCAGGGCGGCCATCACCGCCAGGGTCGTCGCAGCGTTCTTGGCTTCGGGCGGTTTGAACGCGGGCACTCCGGTCGCGATGGCCTCGGTGCCGGTCAGCGCCACGGCACCGGCGGCGAATGCGCGCAGGATCAGGAGGGCGCTGAGCGGTTCGACCGTCGAGCTGAGTTGGGTGGCGATCGTCGGGCCATAGGTCGATCCCTCCCCGAGCACCACGATCCGGAAGACGCCGACCGCGATCATGATCAGCGCCGACCCGATGAACAGGTAGGTGGGCGCCGCGAAGATGTTGCCGGCCTCGCGCAGGCCGCGCAGGTTCGCGATCGCGATGAGGCCGATCGCGACGACGCCGATCAACACTCGCTCGTCGAACAGGGCCGGGAAGGCCGACACGATCTGCTCGACGGCAGACGAGGTCGAGACCGCCACGGTCATGACGTAGTCGATCAGCAGCGCGGAGGCCGCGACCAGGCTGACCGTCCGCCCGATGTTCCGCCGCGAGACGGTGTACGAGCCGCCGCCGGTCGGGTAGGCGATGCAGATCTGGCGATAGGAGATGGCGACCGCGGCGAGGAGGATCGAGATGGCGATGCTGATCTCGATGCCGAACGCCAGGGCGGCGACGCCGCCGAGGATCAGGACCCGCAGGATCTCCTCTGTCGCGTACGCGGACGAGCTGATGGCGTCGGAGCTGAAGATCGCCAGCGCCTTCATCTTGGACAATCGCTCGCCGAGCTCCTCCTCACTGGCCAGGGGTTTGCCGACGAAGAAGCCACGGACGTTCGCCCACAGGCGACCCGACGTGGTGGTCGGTGCGCTCGCCGCCTGCTTGGCGGTCAGGTGGCCGGGGCCCGTGTAGCGGAAGTACGGCGCGTGCGGGCGCTCGACCCGGACACGCCGGTCACCGGGCTTGCGACCCTGGAGCGGGCGTCGGCCACCGATCATGGCTGGCCGTCAGGCGCCGACACGCAGCCGATCGGCCAGGCGGGGCGGCAGGCCCGCCGCACGAATCGCCGCGCCGACCGCCTCGAAGTCGTAGGCGGCCCGTTCCCAGGTCGCGGTCCTGGCATCACTGTCGAGGACGAGGCAGCTCGCGCGCGGATCCCCGTCGCGCGGCTGGCCGACCGAGCCAGGGTTCAGGAAACAACGGCCCTCGCCGAGCGCGACCGTGTTGCCGGCACGTGGCGCGAGCGTCCGCATCCGGCCGTCGACCATGGTGAACGCGATCGGGACATGGGTGTGTCCGTGGAGCCCGTGCTCGGTCGAGATGGCCGACAGGCCTGCCCGGGCAAGCGCGGCGGACGTGACGTACTCCCAGATCGGGTCGCGCGGACTGCCATGGACGAGCGTGAAGTCCGACTCGAGCCGGCGCAGAGGCAGTGCCGCCAGCCAGTCGCGCGTCGTCACGGAGATCGCCGTCCGGGTCCACTCCATGGCGGCCTTTGCCTCGGGGTTGAACCAGTCGATCTCGCTTCCGCCGGTGGCCGCCGCGTCGTGGTTGCCGCGGACGCCGAGCGCGCCGAGGGTCTTCAGCCGGTCGACGACGCCATCCGGTTCAGGCCCGTAGCCGACGACGTCGCCGAGGTGCCAGATCGCATCGACGGCCCCGACCTTGGCGAGGACGGCATCGAGGGCGAGCAGGTTGCTGTGGATGTCGGAGACGACGACGATTCGCACGCCTTCCAATCTAGCAGCGTGACGGTCACCATGGCCGCCGCCTGCGCGCCCCGGGGTCGCGCGGATAGGCGGGCGGGACGCGGCCGCGGGAGATGGCCACGACCAGGCGGTGGCGGTCGAGACCATCGACCGCGACCGGACGGACCGCGAGCGATCCGCCCCCGAGCGCGTCGATCGCCCGTTCGGCGGCGGCCAGCTCGTCGTCGAGGTCGCCTCGTTTCCAGGCGACGAGCGCGCCGCCCGGCT
>JANMBS010000505.1:0-8110 GCA_031360525.1 Thermomicrobiales bacterium | reverse complement strand
CCGCTCCAGGCGTATTGCGACGTCCTCGAGGCGAAATGGCTGCTGTCCGAGGCCGCCGGACGCGACGTCGGCCTCGAAGCGGCGCTCGGGGCGTATCTGGCGCTCGGCGCGCCGGCACCGGAGGACGCGCCGGCCGACAGCTCGTTCGCCCTCGACAGCGATTGGTCGATGGGATCGGCTGACGGCGACGCGTGATCGGGCGTTGAGCCCGTGACGGCGTCGCGTCCGGCTGTCACCATCGAAGGATGCAGACAACCGCTACGGTCGCCGCGGTGGGCTCGGGTCCGGTCATCCGGGTCCGGGGCCTGGTCAAGCGCTACGGCGACCTCAAGGCGGTCGACGGGATCGACTTTGATGTCGCGCCCGGCGAGGTCTTCGGGCTGCTCGGCCCGAATGGGGCAGGGAAGACGACGACGGTCGAGATCCTCGAGGGACTCCGGGCGCCCGATGCCGGTGAGGCGATCGTCCTCGGGATCGATGTGGCGAAAGACCCCGATCCGCTCAAGCCGCGTATCGGCGTCAGCCTTCAGACGGCGTCCATGTATCCGAAGTTGACCGTGGTCGAGATCATCGACCTCTTCCGCAGCTTTTACGCCACGTCTCGTCCGACCGACGAACTGGTCGACATGCTCGAACTCGGCGAACGGCGGAACGCGCGGACCAAGGAGCTCTCCGGCGGTCAGCGACAACGCCTCGCCGTGGCGCTCGCCCTGGTCAACGACCCGGAGCTCGTCTTCCTCGACGAGCCGACGACGGGGCTGGACCCGGCGGCCCGGCGCTCCCTCTGGGACCTCATCCGCGGCCTCAAGGCAGCCGGCCGTTCCGTGCTGCTGACGACCCACTACATGGAGGAGGCCGAGGTCCTGTGCGATCGCCTGGCGATCATGGACCACGGTCGCATCCTCGAGATGGGTACCGTCGACGAGCTGATCTCCAAGCGGTTCAAGGAACGTGCCGTTCGCTTCGACCGGATCGAGGGGATCGACGATGCGACCCTCGAGACGCTGGCCGCCGTGACCTCGGTCAAGCACGATGACGACGCGATCCTCCTGTACTCGACCGATGTCGCCGCGACGGTCGGCGCCCTCCTCGCATTGACCGAGGCGCGCGGCGTCGAGCCACAGGACCTCGGGATCCGGCGGGCCACGCTCGAGGACGTCTTCCTCGAGCTGACCGGCCGGGCGCTGCGCGACTAGGAAGCCGGTCCGATGCAGGCGCTCCTCGCGCTCACCCTGGCCAACATCCGGAGCTATACCCGCGATCGGGCTGCGGTCTTCTGGACCATCGCCTTCCCGCTGGTGTTCATCGTGCTGTTCGGCCTGATCTTCCAGGGCAGCGGCGGGGCGTGGCTGACACTTGGATTCGTCGGTAACGACGGCTCGCAGGCGGCCGAGCAGCTCCAGGCTGGGTTCGCCGCGCTCGATGGGGTCACGCTGGTCGACACGACTCTCGAGGACGCCAAGTCGCAGATGCAGACCGGCAAGGTCGACGGCATCATCGTCGTGCCGGTCGACTACGGCGCCTCGCTCGCGGCCGCCGGCGCGGGGGGCACCGCAGCCCCGACCCAGATCGAGGTCTTCACCGATCCATCGCGACCGCAGCTGGTCGGCTCGATCTACCAGGCGGTCGGGACCGTGCTCGGCATCGTCAACCTCGGCGGGCGGCCACCGCTCGTCGTGCCCAGCCCGCAGGCGGTCCAGACCGAGAACCTCAACGCCATCAGCTACTTCGTCCCGAGCATGCTCGGGCTGTCGATCATGCAGGTCGGCATCTTCGCCGCGATCCCGCTCGTGGCAGACCGGGAGAAGCTGATCCTCAAGCGGCTAGCCGCCACGCCCTTGCGGCGCTGGCAGCTGGTCGGCTCGAACGTCCTGATGCGCGTTCTGATCGCATTCACTCAGGCGGTCATCATCGTCGCGGTCGGGACGCTCGCCTTCGGGGTCGAGGTGACGGGCAGCCTCCTGCTGGTTGCCGGCTTCGTGACCCTCGGCGCGATGGCGTTCCTCGCCCTTGGCTACGTCATCGCCTCGTTCGCCAAGACCGAGGATGCGGCCAACGGGATGACCTCGATGATCCAGTTCCCGATGATGTTCCTGTCGGGCGCCTTCTTCCAGATCGACCAGATGCCGCAGTTCCTCCAGGTCGTGGCCCGGATCATCCCGCTGACCTACCTCGCCGACGCGCTCCGCCAGGTGATGGTCGGCGGCGCCGCGTTCGCCCCTCTGTGGGTGTGCGCCGCGGTGCTGCTCGGCTGGCTGGTCGTCTGCTTCGGGATCGCGGCGCGCAAGTTCGAGTGGCAGTAGCGGCGGCTACCAGTGGTCGTAACGGACCATCTCGTCGAGGTCGCGCCGACCGCCCGCCTTCGGCGGCCTCGTGAGTTCGCCCGGGTCGGCGGGATAGCCGAACGACAGCAGGTACTCGCAGTGCTGGTCGGCCGGGTATCCGAGCAACTCGCGCGCCAGAGCGTGCTCGTAGACGGTCGCCGGCACGCTTCCGATCCCGAGCTCCCAGCCAGCGAGGACCATGTTCTGGGCGGCACGCCCCAGGTCCCACATGATCGAGAGCGGCGCAGCATCGCCGCGCGGGTCCAGGGCGCCCCGCGGATCCGGTGTCAACAGGGCGATCCCGACCGCAGCTCCCGCCAGATGCCCGGCCCAGGGCCCGACCATCGCCAGCGCCTGGAGGCGGGTTCGGTCGCTGACCACGATGAACGTCCAGCGTTGCAGGTTCTTGCTGCTCCCCGCGCGACGGCCGGCGCGCAGGATTCGGTCGAGATGGGCAGGGTCGAGTGGACGTTCGGCGAACTGGCGAACGACCCGGACGGTGTTGATCGCCTCCCAGACGGGATCGCTCACGGTTCGACGGTCGGTGCAGCTGGGATCGTGCCAGGAGCCGGCGCGGCCGCGCCGTCATGGGCGTCCACCCGGGGCGGGCGCGTGGCTCCCGGGAGAGCGACGCTGGCCAGGGTCCGCAGGCCGCCCGGCGTCCCCTTGACGGCCGCAAAGTCGCTCTCGATGTCCGGGATCCGTTCGGCGTTGGACGCCTCGGCACATGCGGCCGCCTTCGCGGGATCCAGCGGGCCGCCGAAGACTCGGGCGAGGAAGCCGGCAACGACACTGCGATACTCGCGATCCTCGTACAGCCACGAATGCTGGCCATCCTTCACGACGAGGGTCTCGACCGGGGCTGCCTTCGGGTCGCTTGCACGGGCCGCGCGCGCTGCCGCAGCGAGTCGCTCCATGTGGCTTAGCGGCACGACCGTGTCGAACTCCCCGTGCGCGAGCAGGACCGGTCCGGCGTACCGCGCGATCGCCCGCGCGGCGCTGATGTCATCGACGCGATGGCCGCGCGGCCGGACGTAGACTCGGGTCGTCAGCCAGGCCAGCGGGTACGCGATCACGTCCGGGATGGGCAGGTGCGCAAGTCGGAAGGTCTGGCGAGTGAGGCGGTACGGATCGGCCGGGGCCGACGTGGCGACCACGGCCTTGACCCGCGGATCTGCCGCCCCGGCGAGGATGGCCCCGATGGCGCCCATCGAGTGGCCCAGGATGGCCGCCTCGGTCACCTCGGGACGTTCCAGGAGCACCCGAAAGGCGGCCAGGGCGTCCGCCCCGAACTCGCCGGCGCTCAGCGGCAGCGGCTCGGGCGGGTTGGAGCCGTTTCCCCGGACATCGAAGCTCAACGTGTGGAACCCGGCGGCGTTGAGGAAGACCGCCAGAGGCAATGTCCGATCGCGCGCCGACTCCCAGCCGTGGACGAGGACCACGGCGGGGCCCGGGACACCGCCACGGGCCGGGATGAACCAGGCCGGGAGCGGGACGCCCTCGGACCCGACCACCATCGACTCGAACGACAGGCCGACATCGGTCGGTGTCAGCTGCGCTGGGTTGCGACGCGGGTAGCCGGCACGGACCCGGTACGCGAGCGCGAACCGATAGGCCAGGCCCAGCGGCGCGGCGGCGGCGGCGGCCGCGATCCCGGCTCGACGAATATTCTTTCCCACGTCCATATCTTATGCGCGATCCGTTCTTCGCCGGCCTCACGAGGCCGCGCGCCGTACACTCGGCTGTATGGCCAGAAGAGATCCGCGCGACGTTTTGGGTGTCGAGCCGGGCGCATCCCCGATCCAGATCAAGGCTGCCTGGCGCCGCCTGGCCCGTGCCAACCACCCGGACCTGACCGGCGACGATCCGGCCGCCTCACGTCTGGCGACCCGTCGCATGGCCGAGATCAACGACGCCTACGCGGCACTGACCCGGGGCGCCGACCGACCGACCCGAAACGGAGCGTCCGGACGTGACGACACGCCGTTCGAGCCGGGCGTGGTTCGCCGTCAAGGCGGCCCGCCGCCACCGAAACCGACCCGACCTGTCACCGCACGTGTCGACATGAGCGGCGTCTACCAGCCACGCAACCAGGCCGTCGGGAACGGAGCGGGCCGAACGCCGCTGCGTGGCCAACCACCCAAGGCGACCGACGTCGTCGGCCGCGAGGCGCCGCGGGCGTCGACGCCGACCGGTCCGACGACCCGCGGCCGGCTGCGCCATTTCCGGCGGGCGCCCGCGCCGTCGCTGGCCGATGCCGAGGCGACCGTCATCGCCTTCGGCAAGTTCCACGATCACACGCTCGGGCAGATCGCGGCCTTCGAACCGTCGTACATCGATTGGGTCGCCGGCACGGTCAGTCACGATCCGGACCTGGTGAGTGCCGCGCGAGTCATCCAGGCCGAACTGGATCGGCGCGGGATCGCCCGCCGGATCCATCCGACTCCCGACCGTCGCGGTCACTCCGCCTAGCGTCCGCTCGTCGAACGACCGCCCGGAAAAGCGGGATCGCCCCCCGATACCGGGAGGCGACCATGATGCGAATGGATCCAGATGACTGCTGCCGCCCCGACGGTCACCGGGCCCGTTGGCCGATGTCCAGTTACTCGGCTCGTGATCCGGATCCGGGATCTCTCGGCCAAACCTTCCTCGGTCGAGCGTCCGTTTCCAGTTCCGTGACCGACGCCCCAGGTACCTCCCGGTTCGATCGCGGGGTGGCGTGGGCAGAAGGTACGCCTCTTCCCTTTCCGAGGGCAATCGCACCTTTGTCCCTATCCAGGGGCCTCGAAGGTCGGGCGCGTCCGAGCACCGGACCCGGACGCACGTACCAGGTGCCAGGACGCACCCGGCTCGAAGGGCGCCAAGCGGGGACTGCCGCTACCCTTTGCCCATGCTCACGCTCCGCCGGATCGGCGCCCTGCTGTTCGCCGTCACCCTGACGGCCGCGTGTAGTGGCGGGTCGGCCCCATCATTCGATCCGACCGGCGAATGCAGGACCGATGGCCGGGCCCCCGGCGCCTACGCCGACCTCGAGGCACTGGTGCCGACGACCTACATGGGCACCGCACCCGGAACGCTCGATTCGGGGCGCAACTGCACGGTGACCAACCTCGGGTCGCTCGCGAGGCTTGGCATCACCGAGGTGCGATTCGCCGGCGGGACGTGGACCTTCGGGGCGGAGCGGGCGGCTGTTTTGGCGGTCTTTCGGACTCATGGGTTGACAGCCGAGTACCTCGCCGCGTTCTACAACGAGAGCGCGCGCGCGGCTGGGCGGACCTCGATCCTGGCGTCGTCCCAGCCGACGATCGCCGGACGGCCGGGCAGCCGCCTCGACACCAAGACAGGGGAGCGGGTCCAGACCGTCGTCGTCTGGCCGTCGGCCCTGACCGACGTCGTCAATGTGGTCATCACCAACGACCTTCCCGACGCGCGGATCCAGGACGCCATCGATGCGTTCGGAGGTGCCTGATGCTGAAGTTCGCGATGCGTCACGGCCTGGTCCGGCTGATCGGCGGCCGGGCGGTCCCGTTGATGTGGGCCTGGGACGTGGCGGTCCTGGCCAACAAGGCGCGCCGGATCCCGCTCGTCGACCGGACGCTGCGTCGTGGGGCTGGCGCCGCCGTCCGGGGGGCCGGCTCGGTCGTCGCCAGCCCGCGTTGGGCGACTCGTCCGGGCCGTCGCGGCGTTCTCGGTCGTCGCCGCGCCGTCCGCCCGCGCCCGCACGACTCCGACCCGGAGGCCTGAAGGACCCGCTCCCGGGGTCGCGCTCCTGCCCCATGCTAGAGTCCTGGCCATGACCGACCGATCGGCCGAGTGGGCCGCTCGTCGCCGTGCCTGGGAGGCGGAGCGGCAGGCCCCCGCACTCGAGCGGGCGCCTGAGCGACGCGAACGCTTCTCGACCATCGGCGATACCACCGTGGAGCGCCTGTACGGCCCATGGTCCGCAGCCGAGGCCGAGACCCTGCGCGACATCGGCTTCCCGGGTGAGCCGCCGTTCACCCGTGGCATCCACCCGACCGGCTACCGCAGCCGCCTCTGGACGATGCGGATGTTCGCCGGGTTCGGTGCGGCCGAGGATACCAACGCACGGTTCCGGCAGCTCCTCGAGGCCGGCCAGACCGGGCTGTCGATCGCCTACGACATGCCGACCCTGTACGGCTACGACAGCGACGACCCCGAGGCCGAGGGCGAGTTCGGCACCTGCGGCGTCGGCGTCTCGAGCCTGGCCGACATGGAGATCCTGCTCGACGGCCTGCCGCTCGACGCGGTCTCGACGTCGATGACGATCAATTCGCCGGCGGCCCCGATCTGGGCGATGTACATCGTGGCTGCGGAAAAGGCGGGCGTCCCCCGCGACAGGCTCGAGGGAACGACCCAGAACGACATCCTCAAGGAGTTCGTCGCCCAGAAGGAATTCCTCTTCCCGCCGGTGCCGTCGATGCGCCTGGTGACCGACACCATCGAGTTCGGGACACGCGAGATGCCGCGCTGGAACACCGTTTCGATCAGCGGCTATCACATCCGCGAGGCGGGCTCGACCGCGATCCAGGAGCTGGCGTTCACGATCGCGGACGGGATGGCCTACGTGGAGGCGGCACTCGCTCGCGGGCTGCGGATCGACGATTTCGCGCCACGCCTGTCGTTCTTCTTCAACAGCCACAGCGACTTCTTCGAGGAGATCGCCAAGTTCAGGGCTTCGCGCCGGATCTGGTACAAGCTCATGACGGAGCGCTATGGGGCGGAGAACGAGCGTTCCGCCTGGATGCGCTTTCACACCCAGACGGCCGGTGTCTCGCTGACGCCCCAGCAGCCGCTCAACAACCTCACCCGAGTCGCACTCCAGGCCCTGGCGGCGGTCCTGGGCGGGACGCAGTCGCTCCATACCGACGCCTATGACGAGGCGCTCGCGGTCCCGACCGCAGAAGCTGCCATGCTTGCTCTGCGACAGCAGCAGATCATCGCCGAGGAGACCGGGGTGGATGCCACGGTGGATCCGCTGGGTGGCTCGTGGTTCGTCGAGGCGCTGACGGACGAGACGGAGGCGGCTGTCTGGCGCTACATCGATGAGATCGATCGGCGAGGCGGGATGGTCGCGGCGATCACCGAGGGCTACCCGCAGCACGAGATCGCCGACGCTGCCTATCGCTACCAGCGCGAGTTCGATGCCGGCGAGCGTCGAGTCGTCGGGATCAACACCTACGCCGACGACACCGAACGCACGCGGATCCCGGTCCTCTCGGTCCCGCCCGGATCGGAGGAACGCCACCTCGACCGCCTGGCACGGACCCGCCGCGAGCGTGACGCCGAGGCCGTGGGATCAGCCCTGCGCGGTCTGCACGATACGGCCGCACGCCCCGAGTCCAGTGACACGAACCTCATGCCACATTTCATCCGCTGCGCTGCCGCATACGCGACGCTCGGCGAGCACTGCGCGGTCCTGCGGGACGTCTTCGGGGAGTACCGCGAACCGGTCGCGATCTGAGGCAGGCCCCCCGGGCTCCGAGCCGCCCTGATCGTGCTGATCGGGACTACCATGCCGGGATGTACCTCGATTCGCTCGAGTTCCTCGAGGAGGAGCGCGACGCGTGGCGGCCGTACGAAGCCCTTGCGGACCTGACCGATGACCAGCTCGGCGTGCCGTTGCCGGATGCCCATGGCTGGTCCGGCCGCGAACTGATGGCCCATCTCCTGGCGTGGCAGGGGATCGCCCTCCAGATCGCTACGGAACTCGCGGTCAACGAGGCGAGCCCGACGATCGCCCGGATCGACGCGGACTGGGAGGCACG
>JANMBS010000398.1:0-4526 GCA_031360525.1 Thermomicrobiales bacterium | reverse complement strand
TCGCTGGCCGCGGAGGTGGACCGGGCGAACGAGCTCTACCACGTCGAGGACGCGCCGGAGATCAGCGACGCCGAGTACGACCGGCTGTTCCGCGAACTGGTCGCGCTCGAGACCGCCTATCCGGAGTTGATCACAGTCGATTCGCCGACCCAGCGCGTTGGTGGGGCACCGACCGGGGCCACCTTCGACGAGGTCCGCCACGCCCGACCGATGCTGTCGCTGTCCAACGCGTTCAGCCACGACGAGCTGCGCGGGTTCGATGCGCGGATCCGCAAGGGCCTCGGCCTGCCCGCGGCGCCCGAGCCCGCCTCGGACCTGCGCTACGGCGCCGAGCTCAAGATCGATGGCCTCGCGATCAGCCTTCGTTATGAACGGGGCCGGTTCGCCCAGGGGGCGACGCGCGGTGACGGAACCACCGGCGAAGACGTGACCGCGAACCTGAAGACGATCACGGTCATCCCGCCACGGCTCACCGAAGCCGCCACGCTCGAGGCCCGCGGCGAGGTGTTCATGCCAAGGGCCGAATTCAAGCGCATCAACGAGGAGCGCGAGGAAGCCGGCCTCCCGCTCTACGCCAACCCGCGCAACAGCGGAGCGGGCTCGCTCCGCCAGATCGACCCGGCGGTGACCGCCGGCCGCAAACTGTCGGCCTGGTTCTACCAGCTGGTCGAGGACGGCGACACGGTGGCGACCCAGTCGGAGGCGTTGGCGCGCCTCGGTGCACTCGGGTTTCCGGTCAACCCCGAGCACGCCGCCGATCTCGACATCGAGGGCGTCATCGACTTCACCGAGCGCTGGCGCGAGAAACGGCACGCCCTTCCGTACGAGACCGACGGCGTCGTGGTCAAGGTCGACCGGGTCGACCAGCAGGCGCGGCTCGGGATGGTCAGCCGGGCGCCGCGCTGGGCGATCGCCTTCAAGTTCCCGCCGGAGCAGGTCCAGGCCTTCGTCGAGGACATCGTCCCGTACGTCGGGCGGACCGGGACCATGACGCCCGTCGCGCACATGACGCCGGTCAAGGTCGCCGGCTCGACCGTGGCGCGGGCGACCCTCCACAACCTCGACGAGGTCCGGCGCAAGGACATCCGGATCGGTGACTGGGTGGTGCTACAAAAGGCCGGCGACGTCATCCCCGAGGTCGTCCGTCCGATCGTGGAACGGAGGACGGGGACGGAGCGCGAGTACGAGATGCCGGCGACCTGCCCGGTCTGCGGCACCCCGGTCCTCCAGGACGAGGGTGCGGTCCGGGTCTACTGCCCGAATACGCGCTGCCCGGCGCGGCTGTCGCAGGAGTTCGGGCATTTCGTGGGGCGCGGCGGGATGGATATCGAGGGGGCGGGCTGGGCGGTCCTATCGCAGCTCCTCGAGCGCGGAATGGTCCACTCGCGGGCCGACTTCTTCCGGCTCACCGTCGGGGACCTCGAGACGCTCGATCGGTACGCGAAGAAGAGCGCCGAGAACCTAGCCGGACGGATCGCGCGGGCGCGTGTCGGTCGGCCGCTCGGACGCATCCTCAACGGGCTCGGGATGCCGCAGGTCGGCTGGCAGACCGCCATCGACCTGGCCGACTGGCTGGCGTTGCGTGCGCGACCCGACGACTATCCGCCGGCCGACGGGGATCTCGTGCCGGATCCCTGGTTCGCGGCCGTCGAGGCCGAACTCCGCCGGATCGGGACCGAGGAGCCCGACACGTTCACCGAGGTGCCCGGGATCGGGCCGACCGTCGCGGCGGCGCTCGGCCGCTGGTTCGAGGACGAGGCGACCCGGGATGTGCTGCGCGAGCTGGTCAAGGTCGGTGTCGTGCCGGAGCGGCCCGTCGTGCGCCCAGCCGGGGAGGGGCGTGCCCGCCCGCTCGAGGGCAAGACGCTCGTCGTGACCGGCACCCTCGAGGGCTTCACCCGCCCCGAGGCCGAAGAGGCGATCCGCGCCGCCGGCGGCAAGCCGGCCGGCTCGGTGTCGAAGAAGACCGACTACGTGGTGGCCGGCGAGAGTGCCGGCTCGAAACTGGCCAAGGCCCAGGAACTCGGCGTTCCCGTCCTCGACGAGGCCGGGTTCCGGCGGGTCCTGGCGGGAGACGACGCCTGAGGGCGTCGCCCAGGCTAGGGGCGACCCCGCCCGTAGCGTTCCATCAACTCGGTCACGGCGGCGCGGGCCGCTTTCCAGTCGGGGAGGTCGCCGAAGATGTCGCCGTCGGGGCCCCAGCGATTGAGTTGGGTCATGGCGGTGACGATCGCGTCGTGGGCGAGCGCTCGGTTGCGGCCCGCGTCGACCTGCCCGGTGACGAGATAGCGACGGACGGTGTCGAACGGCGCCGACCACTTGCCGATCCGGATGAGGTCGCCGGCCCGAAGAGAGTCGAGCCACTCATCGTCACCGACGGGAAATCGATCGTGCTCGGCCTGGTGGCGGACGAGATCGAGCCGGAAGCCGGGTTGCGCCAAGCTCGGTAGGCGGCCGTCGTCACCGACGGTCTTGTAGCAGATCGGGCATGTCGGCAGCTCCGCGGTCGCCCGCGGCGGCTCGCCGTACGGCAGACCACAGCGACGGCAGAAGAGGCCCCGACCCTGGTCGGACGGCGTCCCGCACTGGAGACAGACGGTGCCGATCACGACGAGAGGAAACCGGTCCGGCCGGCCGACCGCAGTGCCCGGCTCGTCGCCCGGTCGGTACCGTCGATGTGGATCTCCCACGACTCAGGCGTCGTGAGGATCGCCGGCCGGCGCAGGACCGTGGGCGTGCCCGGGGCGCCGCGCGCCGTCAGCAACATTTCGAGGGCGCGTTCGAAACGGGCGGGCGTGTCGGGTCGCTCGATGGTGTCGCCGAAGACCAATTCGAGGGCCTCGCCCAACTGGAACATCTCGGCTACGCCGAAGATCAGGATGACGTCCTCGAGGCGTGGCCCCGGAGCGCCCGACGGGTCGTCCTCGTCGCGATCGCCGGGCAGGAACTCACTGATCAGGCGGCGGCGTGCGCGGGCGATGGTGGGCCACATGCTGCGATCGGGCTCCGGTCGGTCGAGGGAGGTCAGGTGGGAGGAGGATGCCCGCTGCCACCCTTGACCGCCATCACCCCTTCGGCGGCCCGAACCGTGCCCTTTGGCCCATCCGACGCGGCGTTGGTCCCGGCCTGCGGGCGCTGGCGCCCAGCGAGGGCGACGGGGAAGCGCCACCGCCGATCCTAGCGGGCTTGTCGGCTATCATCGAAGCCATGGCTGCCCTCTCCCGAACCGATGTCGAGCACGTCGCGCATCTTGCCCGCCTCGGGCTGAGCGACGAGGAGTTGACGCGTCTCGAGGCCCAGCTCAACCACATCCTCGACCAGTACGCGATCCTCTCCGAGCTATCCACCGATGACATCCCGCCGACCGCCCAGACGATCGAGCTCGAGAACATCCTGCGCGAGGACGTGGTCAAGCCCTCGCTCCCGGTCGAGGCGGTCCTCGCCAACGCACCCGCCCGCGACGGCGACTTCATCGTCGTTCCGGCCATCCTCGACGAGCGCTGACCGGGCCATGACCACCGCATGACGGATCCGACGCGCCTCCTTGCCCACGAGATGGCCGGGCTGCTCAAGTCTGGGGAGGCGTCGTCGCGCGAGCTGACCGAGGCGCATCTCGCCGCCGCCGAGCGCGACAACCGGGCGCTGAACGCCTGGCTATCGATCGACCGCGATCGCGCGCTCGCCGAGGCAGACGCCGCCGATGCCCGACTGGCCGCCGCCCGCTCCGACCCGGCCCATGCGCTTGATCGGCTCAAGCCGCTGCTCGGGATCCCGGTCGCACTCAAGGACCTGGTCTCGGTCGAGGGCGGCCAGTGCACGGCCGGTTCGCGCATCCTCGAGGGCTACCGCGCCCCATACGACGCGCACATCACCGAGCGGCTGCGCGAGGCGGGTGCCGTCATCCTCGGCAAGACGAACATGGACGAATTCGCGATGGGCTCGTCGACCGAGCACTCGGCGTACGGCCCGACGGCCAACCCGTGGGCGCTCGATCGCGTGCCGGGCGGGAGCAGTGGCGGTTCGGCCGCCGCGGTCGCGGCCTACCACGCGCCGCTCTCGATCGGGACGGACACCGGTGGCTCGATCCGCCAGCCGGCCGCGCTGTGCGGGATCGTCGGGATGAAGCCGACGTATGGGCGGGTCAGCCGCTACGGGATCGTCGCGTTCGCGAGTTCGCTCGACCAGATCGGGCCGTTCGCGCGGGACGTGCGCGATGCGGCGGCGCTCCTGCATGCCGTCGCGGGTCGGGACGACCGCGATTCGACCTCATCGGACCAGCCGGTGCCCGCGACCCTGACGGCGCTGCTGTCTGACGACGACGAGGCCGCGGCCTCCCTCCGGGGCAAGCGCCTGGGCCTGCCCCGCGAATACTTCGTGGCGGGGATGGAGCCCGGTGTCGAGGCGCGGGTTCGTGAGGCGGTCGCGGCGCTGGAGGCGGCCGGGGCGATCGTCGAGGAGGTCAGCCTGCCGCACACGGACTACGGCCTTGCGACTTACTACATCGTCGCGCCGGCCGAGGCGTCGGC
>JANMBS010000396.1:0-3554 GCA_031360525.1 Thermomicrobiales bacterium | reverse complement strand
GGCGGCCTTTCGGGCGGCTCTTTCCCCCCCCCCGCCGGTGTCGAAACGGGGGGGCGGCATGGCGACCGGCCACGGCCCCCCGACGACACGGCCCCGAAGGCGACCATGGTCTCCGCGAAAGTTGAAGCGCCTGCGGCACCGGTTGCGAAGGCTGCCGATGCTGTGGCTGAGCCGCTGGCTGTGATTGCCACGAATGGTGCCCTGGCTGCCAATGGGCATGCCAATGGGAATGGGAACGGCAAGACGACGAACGGCAGCGGTGGTGGCGCGGCTCCGATCACGCTCAATCTCGGTGCCGGCACCAAGGTCAGTTTTCAGACCCAGGCGGACGCCCCCAGCTGCATGGACTGCGGCTCGATCATGGTCCGCAACGGGTCCTGCTACAAGTGCCTCAACTGCGGCAGCACGAGCGGCTGTAGCTGACTAAAGAAGGCGGTTTGGCAAGGGCGCTCGATGCGCAGCTGAGGCTTAGAAAGATTCAGCGGGAGGACGACAAGCCCTCCCGCTTCTTTTGTCGTCCGCCAAAGGTGCGAGTAACTTCACAAGGAGCTTGTCGCAACGAAGACCGGGTTCGGGCGGTTCTGGTCGGAGTTCGAGGGATCGTTCGATGAACCGTTCCGTTCATACCTCGCGCAGGAATTCGCGCGTCGACCAGACAACGACAGAGCCGACTAAACAGCTCCGACGGCGATACCCGCCGCGGCGGCAGCGACACCGAGGCTGACTAGGGCAAGAACGATGGGATGCGTCACGAGGCGATCACCGTCGAGGGGATGGCTGGGGATCAAAGCGAAGGCAGCGACGGCCAGTTGGGTCGCGATGAGGATCCTCAGGAACGGCATCGGGGCTGCCAGGTAGATCAGCAGCGCGATGCCGGCCGCGGCCAGGTTGGCGAGGACGCCGGCGAACGAGACCCACCAGTCGCGGCGGGGGTCGCCGGTCGTGATCTGCTCGGCCAGGAATGGGCCTGCCGGGACATGGAACGGCATCCCGACGATGGCCAGCGCGAGGCCCGGGGTCCAGCCTGACGCCTGGAGCTTCGCGCCGAACCGGCCCGCCACCACGAGGTGCCCGCACGTGTGGACGACCAGCGAGAGTCCCGCCGCGATGAGGCCGATCAGCACGGCGGTCACCAATGCGTCGGGGGCCATCCAGGCCGCGGTCCACGCGGTCGTCGCGGTGAGCACCACGATCGCCGGGATCCAAGCTGCCCAGGACGGCCAGCTCCGATGGCGCGTCGGGAGTCGACCGCCGACCTTACGGAGTCGCCGACCGGCCCGACCCAGGCCCTCGCTTGCGACCATCTCAACAGCATCCTTTGCATCCCCGCCCAAAGTGGAGACCAACTGCGCGAGAGCCCCGACCGTCGCGATGGTGCCGAACGCGGCCGCTCCGATCGCGGCGCCGGTGCCGGGGGCCCGCGCGAGTCCGAGCTCCGTCCCACTGACCTCGATGCGATATACGCGCTCGTCGGCCTGGAAAGCTAACTCCCTAGTCAAGAGGTCGCGGTTGAGGTCGGTCGCTTCGGCGAGCAGTGCCTGGCCGGCGACGATCAGCGGGCCGGCCTGGCGCGACTCGAGTACCCCGAGGTTCCAAGTGGCGAGGTCGTAGTCGGGCTCGGTCGCGATCGCCTGGACGAAATGCGCTCGCGCGTCACCAAATTCGCCCCGTTGAGTGGCCAGCACGCCTAGGTCGTTGTGAGCGGCCGCCACCAGCGGGGTGCCCTTCTCCAGCGCCTCGGTCAGCAACGCTGTCGCGCGCTCCCCGGCGCCCGTCAGTCGGGCGACCCATGCGGCGTTCATCGGATACACCGGGTTCATCGGGTCTGCCGCCATTGCGGATGCGAAGGCGTCGCCCGCCTGCTGGCAGATCGCGGCATAGGCGGCGCAGTCCGGCGGTGCATCGGTCTCGGTCCGCGCGGTCATAAGCAGCGCGATCCCTCGGTTGTTGTCGAGGTACTGGCCGAACCGGCCGGCCAGGGCGGCCTCCATCACGATCTCATCGGCCGCGGCGGACTGCGTCCGCACGGCGGCCTCGGCGAGTGCGTAGTGGTCGAGAGCGCCGGATGCGTCGCCCTCGCGAAGATCGAGATCACCGAGCCGGATCAGGCCTGCGATCGACGTCTCTCCGTACGTCGTCGCGGCCTCGTACCGCGTCCGAGCCAGGTCGAGGTGACCGGTAAGCTCGCTGAGCATCGCCGCCTGGAGAACAACCGCGCCGGACGGCTGGTCCGCGGGATCGTCGAGACGCGCCGCAGGTTCGATGGCCTGGGCGGCCGCTTCGGGGTCGCCGGAGCGCGCCGCCGCCTCGGCCGTACAGACGACGAGTGTATCGGCATCGTCGGCGGTCGGGCCCACGACGCGCGACAGCGCGCGGCAGAGGCGACCTTCGGCGTCGGCGGGGAGCCGGCTCGCGACCGGCAGGAAATCCCGGATCGATTCGTCGTCCGCCTCGAGATGCCCCCCGGCAAGTAGGTCCAAGACAGTCGACACCACGAGCGGGGTCGTGGCGTCGGTGAACGCCTCGCCATCGATCATCGGGAGCTGCCTGTGCCAGGCATCGAGCGCGGTCCGCGCGCCGGTCAAGTCATCATCGGCGATCGCTGCCAGGGCGATCTCGACGACGGCATCGTCGGCTCCCGTCGTCGTGCTCGGTTCGCTCGTCATGCACGACGGGGGCTCCGGGAACGGGTCGATCGCGACGATGATCCCGCCGGTCGCGGGGAGGCGAACGGTGATGTCCCAGGTTGGCAGGTCACTCCAGATCGAATACGCGCCGTAGTCACGGCTGGGAGCATCGGCCAGGACGTACCTCGCCAAAACCGCCGGGACGGTCTTCACCTTGACGGCGGCTTCGAATGCATCCTGAGCGTCCTGCCGCCAGCCGCCGATCTGCCCGAGGCATCCTTCGAGTTGGGCGAGTCGAAGCCGCCAGGCGATCGAATCCGGTGCGAGTCCGACGGCTTCGCGCTGGGCCTCGAGCGCGGACTCGCGCGTCCCGAGCAGGTCGAGCGCACGGGCTCGTCCGGCGAATGCGGCTGCGTCGCCCGAGAGCTCGATCGCGCGGTCGTACTCCGCGAGCGCCTGACGCACCGTCGAGCGAGAAAGGAACGGACTGATGGCTCGGTCGCGATCGGCGGCAAAGAGAAGTGAATCGGCGCTGATGATGCGGCCCGCGGCCTCTGTCTCGGGGTCGTCGATCACGGGTTGGGCGATCCCGCTCGCCCGATCCACGCCGTGCTCGCGATCGGTCCTTACGACGAGATTCGCCAGCAGCCAGCGAGCTGTCACATCAGTCGGCGCTGCGTCTGCATTGGTTTGGAGAGCCTCGATCGCCGGGTTCAACTGCTCACTAAAGCCCAGGTCCTCCGACTCTTCCGTCGCACCTTCCAGGCTGCGCAGGTAGGCGAGATTGATCGTCATCTCGCGGTCGGCCGGGAATTTCTCGAGGCCCAGCTCGAGCAGCCGGGTGGCGCCGTTGTGAAGCTGCGGCGAGGCCGCGATGGGCCGTCGCGGGTCGGACCCGGTCGGCAGCAAGGTCGGGTTCGCCAGCGC
>JANMBS010000373.1:0-1843 GCA_031360525.1 Thermomicrobiales bacterium | reverse complement strand
GTCGATGATGGCCTTCGTCGCGGTCGCCCCGACCCGGGTCGTCCCGAGGTTCATCACGTCGATCAGCGCGTCGAGCGTCCGGACGCCGCCGGCGGCCTTGACCTGGACGTGATCCGACACGGTCCGGCGCATCAGGGCGAGATCCTCGTGGGTGGCGCCGCCGGGCGCGAAGCCGGTCGAGGTCTTCACGAACTCGGCGCCCGCGGCTTCGGTGACCCGCGACCCGCGGACCTTCTCGTCGTCGGTCAGGTAGGCGTTCTCGAGGATCACCTTGACGATCGCGCCGCCCGCGTGGGCGGCCTCGACGACGGCGGCGATGTCGGCCTGGACGTCGCCGTCCCGACCGGACTTCAGGGCGCCGATGTCGATCACCATGTCGAGCTCGACCGCGCCGTCCTCGAGGGCGTAATGGGCCTCAAGGACCTTCGTGGCGGTCGTCGAGCTGCCGTGCGGGAAGCCGATCACGGTCCCGACCTTGACGTCGCTGCCGGCCAGGATCGCGACTGCCCGACGAACGTCCACGGGCCGGACGCAGACCGATGCCACGTCGTACTCGGCAGCGAGCCGGCAGCCGGCCGCGACGAACTCGTCGTCCAGCTCCGGCCGGAGCAGGGAGTGGTCGATGGTCTTGGCGATCTGCTTCTCGGTCAGGTTCTCGACGGTGAACGGAATCGTCCTCATTTGATGTACGGGCGCAGGACGTCGCGGGCGAGGAGAAAGCCGCGCTTGATCAGGTCATCAGTCTTTTCGAAGTCGCGATCCTCGTGCTCGATGATCACGTCGCCGTCGTAGCCGGTTCGCCACAGGGCCCCGAAGAGCGCGTCCCACTCGACGTCGCCGAGACCGGGCAGGCGCGGAACCTGCCAGCCGATGCCCATCGCGAACACGCCGCGCTCGTAGAGCCCCTCGCGATCGATCCACAGGTCCTTGGCCTGGACGTGCAGGATGTGCGGCCCGAACTCCCGGATGAAGCGCGGGATGTCGATCATCTGGAGGATCAGGTGGCTGGGGTCGAAGTTCAGCCCGATCGTGCCGCCCCACTGCTCGAGGATCCGGCGCCAGATCCGTGGGTTCGTTGCGAGGTTGTGCCCGCCCGGCCACTCGTTGTCGCTGAAGAGCATCGGGCAGTTCTCGATCGTGACCTTCCGACCGTGGTCCTCCGCGAACGCGACGATGTCCGGCCACACCTTGAGCGCTTCCTGCCAGTTGTCGTCCTGCGTCTTCGCGGCGTCGGCGCCCATGAACGTGTTGACGAACGGCACGCCCATCGACTGGGCGGCGGTGATGACGTGCTTGAGATGCGCGATGACGGTCTCGCGGTGCGCCGGGTCCGGGTGGAGCGGGTTCGGGTAGAACCCGAGACCGGAGATCGCGAGGCCCTTGGCCGTGATCTGGTCCACGATCTCGGTCGCCTGGCCGGCGGACAGGTTGGCGACGTCGATGTGGGAGGTGCCGGCGTACCGGCGTGTCGGGCCGGTGGACAGTGGCCAGCAGGCGATCTCGATGCTCTCGAAGCCGTTGGCGGCGGTCCAGTCGGCCACCTCCATCAACGGGGTCTCGGGGAACGGCGCGGTCAGCAGGCCGAGTCGCATCAGACCGGTCCCGGCGTGACGGGCTGGGCGGCAACGCCGGGCTCGGTCGCGGCCGCGACGACCCCGCTTCGGTCGACGGTGATCCAGCGACCGTCGCGGGCGCTCCGAGCGATGGCGTCGCCCACGAGCATCTCGTCGTGGCCGTCCGCGAACGTGGGATAGCGGGAGCTGGAGGAGGGCGCCCCCGCCACCACGTCCGCGTAGACGGCCCGGAAATGGGCGCAGAAGGTATCGAAGAAGCCCTCGACATG
>JANMBS010000367.1:0-2054 GCA_031360525.1 Thermomicrobiales bacterium | reverse complement strand
GTTCGGGGCCGGACCTCGAGATCAGCCGGGCGTGGTTGGTCGATCCAGCGGCCCGCCGCGAGGGTCCAGGCGAGATCGTCGTGGTCGACGGGATCCTGGAAACCGTCACCTGGCTGTCGGGCGGCGAGGCCGATGGCGTTGGTCCTGGTGGGGTCGTCGTCGCACCCGGCTTCATCGACCTCCACGCCCACCTGCGGGAGCCCGGCAACGAGGATGCCGAGACGGTCGCGTCCGGGCTTGCGGCGGCCGCGCATGGCGGCTTCACGACGATCTGCGCCATGCCGAACACGACCCCGGCGCTCGATGAACCGGGTGTCCTGGCGGGGGTTCGGGCGGCTGCCGAGGCCTCCGGGTCGCCGGTCGAGCTGTTGGCGCTGGGTGCCGTCACGCTCGGACGGGGAGGGGAGCAGCTCGCCGCCCTCGGCGAGCTTGCCGATGCGGGGGTCGTCGGCTTCTCGGACGACGGATCGCCGGTCCGGTCGGCCTCGATCCTGCGGGCGGCGCTGGCGTATGCGGGGGCCTTGGGACTGCCGATCGTCGAGCACGCCGAGGAGCCGTCTCTGACCGAGGGTGCCGAGGCGAACGATGGGTTCGTGGCGACGGTGCTGGGGTTGCGTGGCTGGCCGGCCGCGGCGGAGGAGATGGCCGTCGCCCGCGATATCGCCATCCTGACCGACGTCCTGCGGGACGTACCGGGCGCCCGGTTGCACCTGACGCACCTGTCGATCGGTGGCGCCCTGGAGCTGGTCCGGCGCGCGAAGGCGGCCGGTCTACCGGTCACCTGCGACGTCACGCCCCATCACCTCGCCCTGACCGACGAGTGGATCGCCGGGGCGCGACGCTGGAGCTGGGAGGCGAGCGGCGACCCATGGTCGGGTGAGGCGATCACCGCCAAGCCGTTCGACCCGTCGCTACGCGTCAATCCGCCGTTGCGTGACCCGGATGACGCGGCGGCCTGTCTTGCTGCCCTGCTCGACGGCACGGCCGATGCGATCGCGACGGACCACGCCCCGCACACAGAGGTCGACAAGTCGGTCGAATTCGGTCAGGCGGCGAATGGGATCAGCGGCCTCGAGACTGCGTTGGGCGTCGTGCTCGCCGCGGTCGACGCAGGCCGGCTGCCACTGTTGCGCGCCATCGAGACGCTGACGACCGGGCCGGCAGGCGTGTTGGGAGGCCGGTCGCGCCGGACCGGCTCCGTCGGCCTCATCGAGGGCGAGCCGGCGGATCTTGTCGTCTTCGATCGCTCCGAGCGCTGGACGGTCACTGCCGATGCCCTCGCCTCGCGCGGCAAGAACACGCCGCTGCTCGGGATGGAGCTGGCCGGGCGGGTCCTCGTGACGCTCGCCGCCGGGCGGATCGCCTACGATGCGCCGGACGCCTGACCCTCCGTCGCGCGACGCTCCTCCATTGAGCGGAGTCGTTCAAGCTCAAGAGAACGCTCCGGACGAAGCTCGCCCCCGCGGATGCAATCGATGCTTGCTGTCACGCCCGTGCCGTCGGCGAAGATCACGTTGTAGGACCCGCACTCGTCGCTGAACGTGATCGATTCCAGCCGTTTGGTCGGGAATCCGGACGCGTTGGCGGCGACGATAGCCCCCGCCTTCTGTTCGCACGTGTCCGGGCCGAGTGGTCCGCAATCGAGCTGGTAGGCGGGCGACGTTGCGACGGGCGCCGGCGCGTCGGCCGCGTCTCTGAGTTCGATGGCGGGCACGTCGACCGTACCGTCGAAGTCGAGGACCAGCTCGCGTCCGACGCCGATCGAATCACAGTTCGCTGGCTGCGGCCCCATGTCGAAGGTGATCGAGCCGAGGTCGGCGGCGACCGTCACGGTGATCCGGCTGTCGCAGATCCCGCCCACCCACTCCAGATGGACCCGTCCCGGCTTGCCGGGCTCCGCGTAGGCGCCGAACCGGCCGTCGAAGGTCTGGGTGGAAGGATCGATGGCGCCCTTCTCGGTCGCACTGACAAGCCGTCCGGACTTATCGATAACGGCCACTTCCACTGGAGGCTCGCCTGCGCCGACCGGGCTCGTCAGGCGGACGATGACGGCG
>JANMBS010000359.1:0-3073 GCA_031360525.1 Thermomicrobiales bacterium | reverse complement strand
T
Organism: Thermomicrobiales bacterium; assembly: GCA_031360525.1. GTDB lineage: Bacteria > Chloroflexota > Limnocylindria > Limnocylindrales > CSP1-4 > SPCO01. Next base: position 3,072 of record JANMBS010000359.1, on the reverse strand, counting down.
GGTGGCGGTCAAGCGGGTGTCGGACGCCATGGAGCTGCGCGGCCTCTACCCGTAGATCGAGCGTCGCCCAGCGGAAAGCCCCGGTCGTCCGACCGGGGCTTCTTCGTGCCGGCGGCAGCAAGGTGGGTTGTTATCCCGTTGCAACTTCTGCGGGACACCGGCCGGTCCGCCGTGATGGGCCCGCGCGCTCTAATTGCGACAGCGGATGAGGGGCTTCGCCATGTGGCACCGCACAGGAGGACCCCCATGTCGAACCATGTATCGACCGCCGCCCCCCTCGACATCCTCGTCGCGAGGTCTTTTCGTGTACCAGCGATCCTTGTCGTACTCTGCATGTTGTTCGCCGCCTGCGGATCGAATGACAGCAGCGTCGCTCCCGGCGGTTCGGCCGCCCAGGCGCCGGCCGTCAGTCCGGCCGCCTCGGTCGGGGGCACGCTGACCGTCTGGGCGATGGGCAACGAAGGCGTCGAGCTCAAGACGCTTGGCGAGGCCTTCATGAAGGACAACCCTGGCACCACGGTGAACGTCACTCCGGTCGACTGGGGCCAGGCCGTGGCCAAGCTCCAGACCGCGATCGCCGGTCATCAGACGCCTGACGTGAGCCAGATGGGAACGGACATGATGGGCCAGTTCGCGGCGACCAAGGCCCTCGAGGCGGTGCCCGCGAACTTCGAGCCGACCGCCTACTTCGACAGCGCCTGGAATACGAACATCGTCGACGGGACCGTCTATGGCGTGCCGTGGTACGTCGAGACACGACTCCTCTACTACCGCACCGATATCGCCGGAAAGGCCGGTATCACGGCACCGCCCGCCACGTGGGACGAACTGACCGCGATGGCCACGGCCATGCAGTCCAAGGGCAAGGCGAAGTGGGGCATCTCGCTGGGCACCAAGAACTGGCAGGAGTACGTGCCGTTCCTGTGGTCCAACGGCGGCGACATCATGGACGACGCCGGCAAGTTCACTTTGAACAGCCCGCAAGCCGTCGAGGCCCTGACGACCTACCAGTCATTTTTCAAAGATGGCCTGACGCCCAAGACGGTCCCCGAAGGCTTCGATATCACGCCCGCCTTCGTGGCCGGCACGCACCCGATGTTCTTCTCCGGCCCGTGGCACATCGGGCTGATCGACCAGGCCGGCGGCGCCGACCTCAAGGGCAAGTGGGCGATCGCGCCCATCCCGTCGAAGGCCAGCTCCACGTCGTTCGTCGGCGGCAGCAACCTCGTCGTCTACAAGGACAGCAAGAACAAGGACCTGGCCTGGAAGTTCGTCCAATACCTGTCCGATCCCAAGACCCAGGTCGCCTGGTACGGTCAGGTCACCGACCTGCCGGCCGTGAAAGTCGCCTGGGACGACCCGACCCTCAAGAGCGACGAGAACGTCGCCAAGTTCGGAGAGCAGCTCAAGTCCACCAAGGCACAGCCCGCGATCGCGACCTGGAGCGAGATCTCGAGCGCCATCAACGCGGCGCTCGAGAAGCTGACGACCGGGTCGATGACGCCACAGGAAGCGGCCGACGAGATGCAGCAGAAGGCCGAGGGCATCGGGACGGGCAATTGACGTGACCGTCCCGGCGCTCGCCCAGCGCACGGCCCGGACCCAGGCGGTCCGGGCCGCCGCCGGGCCGAGTCTCCATGACGATCTCGTCGGTTGGGCGTTCGCCGCCCCATTCGTCATTCTCTTCGGCCTGTTCCTCGCCTTTCCGATCATCGCCGCCCTGGTCCTGAGCTTCACGAGCTTCGGGCTGGGCGACCTGCAGAACCCGATCGGGACGACGTTCGTCGGACTCGATAACTACGCCAAGTTGCTCGGCGACGAGATGTTCTGGAAGGCGCTCTTCAACACGTTCTATTTCGTCGTGGTCGGCGTGCCGCTGACCCTGGCCATCGGCCTGCTCATCGCCAACGCGTTGAACCGGGGCATCACCCGCTTCCGGACCGCGTTCAGGGTCGGCTACTACCTGCCGGTCATCACCAGCATCGTGGCCATCGCTGTCGTCTGGCGATTCCTGCTCAACCCGGACGTCGGGCTCGTCAACATGCTGCTCGGCAGCATCGGGGTCAAGGGACCTGCCTGGCTGGCCGATCCGGTCCTGGCGATGCCCTCGATCATCGCGATGGCTGTCTGGCGGAACCTCGGCTTCGCCATGGTCGTGTTCCTGGCGGGCATGCAGGCTATCCCGGCCCAGCTCTACGAGGCGGCCGCGATCGACGGCGCCGGCCGCTGGCAGGCGTTCCGCTTCGTGACGATCCCCATGCTGCGGCCGACGATCCTGTTCATGACGGTCATCACGACCATCGGCTACCTGCAGCTGTTCGAGGAGCCGTTCGTGATGACGGATGGCGGCCCGTTGGACAAGACCCTGTCGGTGACGATGTACATGTACCAGCAGGGGTTCGAGTTCTTCCACCAGGGGTACGCCTCGGCGCTGGCGTACGTGCTGTTCATCATCGTGGCGATCGTCGCCTTCTTCCAGTTCAAGTTCCTGCGGTCGGACGCATGAGCGGGGCGTCGCGATGACCGCGATCCCGGCGCGTATCCCCGTCCAGGCGGATCCGACGCGCCCGGCCCGCGGCACCTCCGCGACGTGGGCCTATCTCCTGCTCATCGGTGGCCTGGTCCTGATGGTCGGGCCCTTCCTGTGGATGGTCCTCGGCTCACTCAAGCCCGAGGTCGACTTCCTGCGCGCCCCGACGTTCCTGCCGTCGGAACCGACTCTCGGTGCATATACGCGGTTGTTCGACCAGCTCGACTTCCCGCGGTTCTTCTTCAACTCGTCGGTCATCGCCCTCGCAGTAACGGTCGGCAACCTGATCTTTTGTCCGATGCTCGGGTACGCGCTGGCGAAGCTGCAATGGCACGGCAAGAGGGTCGTCATGGGTGTCGTCCTCGCGACGCTGATGGTGCCGGCCGGGATCACGCTGATCCCGAACTTCATCCTGATGAGCAACCTCGGGCTGGTGAACACCTATCCGGGCATGATCCTGCCCTTCCTGGCCGGTCCATTCGGCGTCTTCCTGATGCGCCAATACATGCTCGGAGTCCCGAACGAGCTTCTCGAGGCCGCCC
>JANMBS010000325.1:0-4669 GCA_031360525.1 Thermomicrobiales bacterium | reverse complement strand
GATGTTCGACCACGACGGCGATCTCTTGCCTGAGCCACTGACTCCCACCTCCGCCGAGTCGACCTCGGCGACCCCGACGCCCGCGGGCCCGCCCGCCCCGGCCTGGGCGCCCGCCTCGACCGCGGCGTCGATGTGGACGCCTGCCCCGACCCCGGCCGCGGCACCGAACCCCATCGCCACCCCTGTCACGACCTCCGCTCAGCGGCGGACCGGCGGCTCGCGTCGCGGCGGGACCTCGGTCGCGGTTGCCGCCATCCTGTCGGCCATCCTGGCGGCTGGTGGTACTGCCGCCCTTGTGGCGGGTCCACTCGCGCCGGCCTCCTCGCCCGGCACGACAGCCGCCGCCCCGGCCGCGGTCACGGTCGCCGGAGCCATGACAGCACCGAGCGCCCCGGAGCTGACCGCCGTCGTCGCCTCGGTCCGTGACTCCGTCGTGACCATCACCTCGGAGGGCTACTCGTCTCGCGGCTTCGGCCAGATCCCGTCGACCGGGGTCGGCTCCGGCGTCATCCTCACGGCGAACGGCTACATCCTGACCAATCGACACGTGGTGGCGGGAAGCCAGTCGCTGACGGTGGAACTCGCGGACGGCCGCCAGTTCGCGGCGACCATCGTCCAGCAGTCGGACAAGACCGATCTCGCCCTGGTCAAGATCGATGCCAGCGGCCTGAAGCCGGCCGTCATCGGCGACGCAGCGACCACCCCGGTCGGTGCCACGGTCATCGCCATCGGCAGCCCGCTCGGGACGTTCACCGAGACCGTCACCAAGGGCATCCTGTCCGGGACCGGCCGGACGATCACGGTCCAGGACGAGGCAACGGGACGGCCGGAGACCCTCACCAACCTTCTCCAGACCGACGCGGCGATCAATCCCGGCAACAGCGGCGGCCCGCTGCTCGACGCATACGGCCAGGTCATCGGCATCAACACCGCGGTGTCGACCCAAGCACAGGGCCTCGGTTTCGCGATCCCGATCTCGGAAGCGGCCGCGCTGATCGCCCGGGCGACCAGCTCGCCCGCGAGCTGACGGGAGCGCCCGATGCCGAAACGTGGGATCGCCGCCCTGGCCATCACGGCCGTCGCGCTCGTCCTGCTCCTCAGTTTCAAGACACCGGACGTCGTCCCGGCACGCAACGGCGGCGTGGCGATCGTCGAGCCGGGATCCACCGCGACACCGACCCCGGCGACCGGCAGTACATCGGGTTCCACGGCTGCTCCGGCCGCCGGCGCGACGCCGGCTCCGACGACGTCGACCGGCAGCGGCACGACGTCGGCCCCTTCGGCCACGATCGACGGACCTGTCGTCGACACGCGCTATGGCGCGATCCAGGTCGAGATCGTGGTCTCCGGCGGCCAGCTTCAGGACGTCGTTGCGGTCCAGCTCCCGGCGGGCCGCCGCTCCGGCCAGATCTCGAACGTCGCGGCCCCGATCCTCCGCGAGGAAGCGCTCCAGGCACAGAGCGCGTCGATCGACACGGTCTCGGGCGCCACCTACACGAGCGATGCATACGAACAGTCGCTCCAGGCGGCACTGGACCAGGCGGGTCTCGGATGACCGTGCAGGTCGTGGGCGGCCTGCGCTGGGTCGAGCACGTGATGGGGACAACCGTCAGCATCCACGTCGAGCCACCGCTCGTGCCCGACGAGATCCTCCGTCAGGTCGTCGCAGCTCTGCATGACATCGACAGGCGTTTCAGCACATACAAGCCCGACAGCGAGATCTCCCGACTGGTCCGTGGCGAGCTCGAAGAGGCGGACGCCAGCCCCGACGTGCGTCACGTCATCGCCGCCTGCGAGCATCTGGCGATCGCCACGGGGGGCGCCTTCGATGCCCGCCGGCACAGGGCCGACGGCCGCCTCGACCCGTCGGGTTTCGTGAAGGGCTGGGCGATCGAGGAGGCCGCCTGGCAGCTCGACGCCGCCGGTGGTCGCAACTACTGCATCAACGCAGGCGGCGACATCGTGGAGCGCGGGCTGGCGGCGACCGGCATGCCGTGGCGAGTCGGGATCCGTCATCCGGACCACGCCGACCGCATTGCCGCGGTCCTGGCCGTCTCCGACCGCGCCGTCGCCACCTCGGGCGACTACGAGCGTGGCCGGCACATCACGGACCCGCGGACCGGCCGGGCCGCGACGGGCTTGCGCAGCGTCACAGTCGTCGGGCCGGGCCTCGCCTTCACCGATGCCTACGCCACGGCCGTCTACGCGATGGGTCTCGACGGGCTGACGTGGCTGGCGACGGAGCGAGGCGTCGACCACGCGGCCTACGCCATCACCGACGACGGCCGCGCCGTCTGGACAGAGGGGATGGACGCCTACCTGGTCCGCGAGGGCCGATCCCCGGCCAGCGGCGTCCCGCCGACCTAGGCGACCACACCGCCGGTCGCCGGCAGGTCGACCACGAAGCGGGCCCCGCCCTCGGCTCGGTTGGCGACCTCGATGCGACCGCCGTGGCGGTCGACGATCCACTTGGCGATCGCGAGGCCCAGCCCCGTCCCGCCGCCTGGGGCACCCGGCGCCCTGTAGAACCGCTCGAAGACGTGCGGCATGTCCTCTGGCCGGATCCCCGGGCCGTCGTCCTCGACCACGAGCGACGCGCCGCTCCCGTTTGCGCGCACCGCGACACCCACGCGACCGTCGGTCGGGCTATGGCGGATGGCGTTGTCGACCAGGATCATCACGAGCTGACGGAGCCGGGCCGGATCGCCGGCCACCACAGCCGGCTGGGGATCGACCTCGACCCGGACCCCGCGATCGGTCGCGGGCTTGCCCATCGCCGAGGCCCCGTCCGCCGCCACGTCGCCCAGGTCGACCGGCACGTGCTCCAGGGCCACGGCTCCCGAATCGGAGCGGGCGAGCAGAAGCAGGTCCTCGACGATCGCGGTCATGTGGCCGACCTCGTCGTCGATGTCGGTCAGGGCGTCGCCGACCGTGGCCACGGGCTCGTCCCGATGTCGCTCGAGGTGCTCGACGCTGCTCCGGATGACGGTCAGTGGCGTGCGCAACTCGTGGCTCGCATCGGCCGCGAATTCGCGCTGGCGTCGCAGTGCCACGCGCTGGTTGGTCAGCGATTCGCGGATCGGGACGAGCGCCCTTCGCGCATAGACCGTCCCGAACCCGAACGCCACCAGGACGACGACGACCCCGCCGAGGAGCAGCACCACGAGCATCACGTCGAGCGTCCGCTGCTCGGCGATCCGGTCACCGATGATCTGGACGGCATACGTGTCGCCACCGCTCGCCTGCACGTTCTCGGTCAGGATGCGCACCGGGGTCTGGATGGTCGTCTGTGAGCCGCCGGGTCCGAATCCCTGGGTCGAGAGGGAGGCTGTCCGGATGTCTCGGCCCCCGTGCGCCCGCGCCGACGCGACGGCGTCCATGTCGGGCAACCCGTCGGGGAGGCGGAACCCGCGCTGGGTGAGCACGGTGTCGTCCTGGTCGACGGCCAGTGCGAGCGTGCCGCCCCCGCCGCCACCGAACAGGAAACCATATGGCCCGACGTCACCCGGGGGCCTGGACCTGTCCCCGGTGAGATCCGCCTTGACCTGGTCGAACCGGTTGTCGAGTTGGGCGGTCGCACTGCTGGCAAGCGAGCCGGCGACCGCGAGATAGAGGGCCGCCGCCAGGATCAGGAGGATCACCAGCGTCGTGCCGCCGCTCCACAGCACGAGGTTGCGGCGGACGTGCCGGATCATCCGGCTGTCGGCAGTCTCGGCGGCAAGCTCGGGAGTGGTGGTCTCGGCCGGGAGGACGCCGTCAGGCATCGGCAAGGCGATAGCCCACGCCGCGGACGGTCTCGATCAGCTTGCCGGCCGCACCCAGCTTGTCGCGCAGGTAGTGGACGTAGGCATCGACCGCGTTGGGTGTCACGGCCACGCTGAACGGCCATGCCTGGTCGAGCAGCTGGTCGCGCGACAGGGTTTGGCCGGGATGACGGAGCAGGCATTCGAGCAGCGAGAACTCGCGCGGGCTGAGGTCGATCGCCCTCCCGTCGAGGGTGACCCGGCGTGACGTCTCGTCGAGCACGATCGGGCCGACGACGAGCTTGGGTTCGGGCCGACGCGATGTCGCGCCCCGCCGTCCGAGCGCGCGCAGGCGGGCCGCCAGTTCCTCATAGGCGAACGGCTTGACGAGGTAGTCGTCGGCGCCGGCATCGAGGCCGGTCACTCGGTCGCCGACCGTGTCGCGCGCGGTGAGCATGAGGATCGCGACCTCCGAGCCACCCGCGCGGATCCGCCGCGAGACCTCGAGCCCCGAGATGTCCGGGAGGCCGAGGTCGAGGACGACGACCTCGATCCCGGTCGTCGCGTCGATGATGTCGAGGCCGTCCTGACCGGTCGTGGCGGTTTCCACGACGTGGCGGTCCTCCTCGAGCAGCCGCCGGAGGAGGCGGACGAGGCGCGGATCGTCCTCGATGACGAGCAGATGCATGTGGTTCAGCCTACCCCTTCGTTCACGGGATGACGGTCACGCTTCCGGCCGTGCCGATCGGGTTCTCATCGACGCCTCCCGTGGCCGACCACTCGGATCGAGCGCCGCAAGGGAGGGCGCTCCGGTTCGTCATTGAGCGCCGGCCCTCTGAGACGGACATGAGAGATCGACGGCGGGACGGCATCACGCAGGACGTGCCCACTTGCTTCAACGGGCCGGTCGTAGCATCCATGCGTGC
>JANMBS010000318.1:0-12745 GCA_031360525.1 Thermomicrobiales bacterium | reverse complement strand
CCGTACATCGCCATGGAGCTGGTCGACGGGGAGGACCTCGCGACCATCCTGCGCCGCAGCGGTGCGCTCCCCCCGCGCCAGGTCGCGCGGATCGGCGCCGGTGTCGCGCGGGCCCTCTCCGCGGCGCACGCCCGAGGCCTCGTCCACCGTGATGTGAAGCCGGGCAACGTCCTGATCGGCACCGACGGCCGGGTCAAGGTCGTCGACTTCGGGATCGCCCGCGCGATCGCCGAGGCACAGGTGACGCTGCCGGGGATGACCCTCGGCTCGGTCCATTACTTCAGTCCGGAACAGGCCCGCGGCGAGCAGGCCACGACGGCCTCAGACATCTACAGCCTGGGCATCGTCCTCTACGAGATGCTCACCGGGGTCCGGCCGTGGGAGGGCGACAGCGCCGCATCGGTCGCCCTCGCCCGCTTGACCGGCCCGATCCCGGACCCCGCGACCGCCCGGCCGTCCGTCCCGCCCGACCTCGCCTCGATCACGCGCAAGGCGCTCGCGCTCGACCCGAACGATCGGTGGCCCTCGGCAGCCGCCTTGGCCGATGCGCTCGAGGCGACGCTCCAGCCCGGCGGTGGCGGCGCGGTCAGGGCTGCTGGAGCAGCCGCGGGCGCGGCAGGTCTCGCCGCCGGGGCGACGAGGGTCTCGGCCACCGCGAGCCCCAACCCGAGCGGCATCCCGTACGTCCCCGACGCGTACGTCGGCGCCGACTCCGGACTGAGCTCGGGGATCGCCCCGACCAGGCCCGCCCCGCCGCTGACCGGCGCTTCTCCCGCAGCCGACGAGCCGGAGGGGACGAGCCCGCTCGTGTGGGTCGCCGGCGCGGTCGCGGTCCTGCTCCTGGCGGCGATCGCCTTCCTGGTCTTCCAACTCGCGAGCGGCGGGAACACGCCCGTCGCGCAGGTCACGGTGCCGAACTTCGTCGGCATGGATTCCGCCACGGCGACCAAGCAGGCGACGGCACTCGACCTCACCCTGACCCCGACCGGCCAGGTCTCGTCCGACCATCCCGAGGGCCAGGTGCTCTCGCAGGACCCGGCGGCCGGCGCGAAGGTGGATCCTGGTAGCGCGATCAAGATCACGGTCGCGACCGGGGTCGGCACGACCGCCGTCCCGGACCTCAAGAACAAGAACGACACCGGCGCGCTCCAGGCCATCTCAGACGCAGGGCTGACCGTGGGCGTCCGTTCCGAGGAGTTCGACCCATTAGTGCCGATCGGTTTCGTCGCGCGCCAGAGCCCGCTCGCGGGTGCGGTCGTGGTCAGGGGGACGCCGGTCGACTACGTGGTCTCGAAGGGGCCCGAGCCGACGCCGTCGCCGACCCCCAGCCCGACGCCAAGCCCGACCCCGACTCCGACGCCGACGCCAACGCCAACGCCGACGCCGACCCCGACGCCGACCCCGACGCCGACACCGACGCCGACCCCGACGCCGACACCGACCCTGCCACCGCCGTCGGTCGCGCCCGCTCCCTAGACGGCCGCTACGAGCGCCCCCGGCTGATCTCGACGCCTGCGTAGTCGAGCGGCCCGCCGAGCTGGACCTCGGGCTTGCGCACGCGGACCGTGACCTCGGTCACCGCGAAGTCGGCGAGGAGTTCATGGCTGATCGCCTCGGCCAACGCCTCGAGCAGGTGGTATGAGGTCGATTCGACGATCTGGCGCACGGCCGCATAGACATTCCCGTAGTCGACCGACTTCTCGAGGTCGTCGTCGACACCGGCCGGCTGGAGGTCGAGCCGGAGCTCGACATCGACCTCGAACGGCTGCGGCTTGCGCTTCTCATAGTCGTAATAGCCGTGGCGGCCCTGGAACTGCATGTTGGCGAGAACGATCGTGTCGCTCAGGTCGGGCCTCCTTCGGGGGCGGGCTGCCACGTGCCACGGACGATGGCGTCGCTGATCCGTGCCGCCCGGACGTTGGCCGCGATGTCGTGGACCCGGATCATGTCGGCACCCCCGGCGATCCCGAGTGCGGTCGTCGCCAGCGTCGCCTCGAGGCGTTCGCCGACCGGCAGGTCGAGGATTCGGCCCAGCGTGGACTTCCGGCTCGCGCCGAGCAGGATCGGCCGGCCGAGCATCGTCAGCGTGCCGAGGTCGCGCATCAGTTCGAGGTTGTGCTCGGCAGTCTTGCCGAACCCGAAGCCCGGGTCGACGATGAGGTCGTCCCATCGAACGCCGAGCGCGAGCGCGCGCTCGATGGCGCGCTGCAGGTCGGCGATCAACTCGGGGAGGAAGGTCGTGTAGCGCGCCTCAAGCCGGTTGTGCATGACGATGAGCGGCACCCCGTTGTCGGCAGCGAGACGGGCGAGAGTGTCGTCGTCGCCCACGCCCCACACGTCGTTGACGAGGTCGGCACCAGCCGCCAGGGCTGCCTCGGCCACTGCCGGCTTGGTCGTGTCGATGCTGATGGGCGTCTCGGGTAGCGCCGCGCGAAGGGCCGCGACGACCGGCACGACCCGACGCCGTTCCTCGTCAAGCGTGACCGGTTCGTGGCCCGGCCGGGTCGATTCGCCGCCGACATCCAGGATGTCCGCCCCCTCGGCGACCATGCGGCGGCCGGTCATGACGGCGATCTCGACCGGGTCCGGGGCGCCGGCTCCTCGCTCGCCCCCTGCGCCCGCGCCCTCGGCCTCGGCACCCGCGCCCTCGGCGTCGGCCAGGAGGCCGTCCCCCGAGAACGAATCGGGCGTCACGTTCAGGATCCCCATGACATAGGTCCGGCCGCCCCAGCCGAACGTCGTCGAGCCGATGCGAGACGGGGCGGGGTGTGCCGGGCGGGCGTCTGTGGTCATGCGTCCTCGGTCGAGTCGGGATCGCGCAACGCCGGATCGTCGACGAGGGCGCCACGCACCTCCCCGACAAGATAGAGCGAACCGGCCACGACCACCGGGCCGGACTCGGCGAGCGCTCGCTCGAGGGCCGCGCTCGGCTCCGGTTCGGCAATGACCCGCGCGGGCCGGGAAACGCGCTCACCCCAGACCACGCCGGTCCGCCATCGTGCCGCCAGCTCCTGTGCCGGCATGGCACGGGGCAGGTCGAGGCTGGTCGCCACGACGGTCGCCCCGTCGAGCGCGGTCGACCTCGCGAGCGCGGCGATCACCCCGTCGACGTCCTTGTCCGCCATCGACGCAGTCACCAGCGTCAGCGGCCCGCCATCGAGGAACGGCCGCAGGTCGTCGAGCGCGACCGCCAGGGCTGCGGCGCCGGCCGGGTTGTGCGCCCCGTCGAGCAGGACGTCGCGATCGCGAATCCGGAGGAGCTCCAGACGGCCGGGCCAGACGGCGCTGGCATAGCCGGCCCGCCGCGCGGCATCGGGCACGGTCGCGATGCCGGCCGCCTGGAGCGCGTCCAGCGTCGCATCGGCGATCGCTACGTTCGCCGCCTGGTGGCGGCCGCGCAGGCCCACCCGCGTCCTTCCGAGCCGTGGCAGGTCCACCTCGATCGCGTCGCGGTCCCAGCCGAGGAGGGCGGCGGGCTCCGCCTCGGTGAGTGGCACGCCGAGGCGGCGCGCGCGCCGGCGGACGACCGCCAGTCCGTCACCGCGCGCGCCGGTCACGGCCAGGTCGCCGCGTTCGATGATGGCGGCCTTCTCACGGGCGATCTTGACGATCGTGTCGCCCAACCTGTCCATGTGATCGAGGTCCACGTTGGTCACCACGGCAACGCCGCCGTCCCAGGCATGGGTCGCATCGAGCCGCCCACCCAGGCCGACCTCGACGAGCGCGAGATCGGGATGGACCTCGGCGAAGCGCGCGAAGACGACCGCAGTCAGCAACTCGAATTCGGTCGGATCGCCATGCCGAGGCGCGACCCGATCGGCAGCCGCCAGCGCCCGCTCGACGAGCCGTGCGAAATCCTCTGGCGCGATCGGCCGGCCATCGACCTGGATCCGTTCGCGGTACGTCACCAGGTGCGGCTTGGGGGTCGACCCGACCCGGTAACCCGCGGCACGTAACGCGGAGTCGGCTAGCGCGAGGACGCTGCCCTTGCCGTTCGTGCCGGCGATCAGCGCGCCACGGACCGACCGCTCGGGATGACCGAGTTCGCGCAGCAGGGCCCGGGTCCGCCCAAGGCCCAACCGGATCCCGAAGCGACCACGCTCGGCCAGGGCCCGGAGGGCATCGTGGTACGGGAGGCCAGGGCCGCGGGTCGGGGCCGACGGATCGGTCATCGGTCGCCGGTCACTCGCGGGACAGCTCGTCCTCGTAGAAGACGCACTGGTTGAATCGTGGGGTGAGGCACACGTCGTTGACGTAGCCCTGCTCCATGTGGACGCCGCCGCGCAACTGGCAGCGCGACGTGTTCGTGTCCTGGCGGATGAGGGCCTTGAGCAGGTGCGGCGCCTGGATCGGGATCGCGCCCCGACTGCCGGTCATGTAGAAGTGCGGGCAGACGTTGCGGCGCAGGTTGGGCAGGCCGAAACCCGGGCGCATCATCGCGGGCATCGCAGGCATCGAGCCGGCGTTGCCGCCGGTCCCGGACGAAGACGCGGGCGTCTGCGAGACGCGGGCGATCGGCCCGACCCCGAATTCCGGACGCCCTGTCGAACCGGACGCCCGTCGTCCGGCCCGCGGATCGCGAGCCTGCAACTCCCTTCCCTTTCGGTCGTGGGGCGCCCGCGACGAACTTCGTCACGCGCGCAACGCCGCCAGAGTACATCGCACCGCACGCAGCGGCACGCTGCCGGCCGACGCAGGGCACGGCCGCGAACCGTCGCACAGCTGCCATGCGACAATCCAGGCAATGACGACTCGGCGCGACCACCGGCAGACACACGTCCGACCGCGTCCACCGTCCACGGGCCGACCGGCACCCGTGAAGGTCAAGTCGCGCTCCGCGGGACCCGGCCGCCTGTCCGCTCACCAACCGATCAAGCGCAGTCGCGGCATGCCGATGGGCATCCGCCTCGGGTTCGTGGCGGCCGTCCTGGCACTCTCGGCGGGCGTCCTGTACATCGGCGTCAACGGCTTCGGGATCGTGGCCGGCGGGATCGGCTCGACGGTCGGTGGGTTCATCGCGAGCGTCACCTCGACACCATCGCCGCGGCCCGTCGTCGCGGTCATCAGCGACCCCCCATCGCTCGAACAGCCATCCGAACCGTACACCGCCGAATCGACCGTCGATCTGGTCGTGACCGTGCCGGCCGGCATGGCCGGCAGCCTCGACCACCGGATCCGCGTCTACCTCTCCCTGCCGGACCAGTCACCGACCGCGATCCAGGAGTCGCCGATCGCGGAGACGCCCAAGACGATCATCCCGGTCACGCTCGAGAAGGGGATCAACGACTTCACCGTCTCGATCGTCGGACCGGCCGGCGAGTCCGAGACGTCCGCGGTCGCCCGCTTCGTGCTGGACGCGTCGCCGCCGAAGATCACGGTCACGTCGCCCAAGAACAACGCCACCGTCAACGGCAAGGCCGTGACGCTCGAGGGCAAGACCCAGGCGCGGACGACGCTGCTCGCGCGCAACGACGCCAGCGGCTCGTCGATCGCCGGCACGGCCGGGGCCGACGGGTCGTTCGCGCTCAGCCTTGCGCTCAGCCCGGGTGTCAACACCATCATCATCACCGGCACCGATCCGGCGGGCAACGTCACCGAGATGAGCCTCCAGGTCAGGCGCGGGTCGGGCAAGCTGACCGCCAAGCTCACGGCCTCGACCTATCAGATCAAGCGCTCGAGGCTCCCCGAGCCGGTGACGCTATCGGCGACCGTGTCCGACCCGGACGGCAAGCCACTCGACAGCGCCGACGTCACGTTCACGCTGAGCATGCCCGGCATCCCGACGGTCACCGTCGACGGCAAGACGGACGCCAACGGCAAGGCGTCATTCACCACCACGATCCCGAAGGGTGCGGATCTCGGCCAGGGCAGCGCGACCGTGCTGGTGACGAGCACGGATCTCGGCTCTACGCAGGACTACACGGTCATCTCGATCGTCAAGTAGTCGGCGGAAAGACGTTGGCCACCCGCCGGGCCGCTCCGTCACGGCCAGACCACGGCCCCCGGCGTCCCGGTCGAACGGCTCGACATGGTCCCCGATGGCAGCTACCATCCGGCCATGCCGATGTGGCGCTGTCCGCATTGCGGGACACCCCAGGCCGAGACGGCCAGGTGCTGGGTCTGCCACCGCTCCAGCACGGCATGTGCCACCTGTCAGAACTTCCGTCGATCCGTCGCGGCCCAGCTCGGCTACTGCGGGCTCGACCGCGAACGGCGCCCCCTCCGTGGCAACGAGATCCGCGCCTGCTGGGAGGCCGCCACCGTCCCGGTCGAGGCCGCACCGGCGGGACCCGTTCGCTGGATACCGGCACCGTTCGACACGGTCGACGATGGCACCCCTGTTCGGAAGCTCGAATTCATCGAGGTCGGTGCAATGCCCGTCAGGACCCCGCGTCGGAGGCCTGTCAGCATGCCAGCGGCCGAGGCGGAGGCTTTTGCTCCGGACGAACCGCCCGCACCGCTCAGCCCGGGCGAACCGCGCTGGAGCTTGTGGGGCGACGCCGAGGGCTGACCTCGACCGCCCCTCCTAGAGGCCGGCCGGCCGCGTCCCGAGCGTGACCTTGAGGGTGAGCGTGGCGCCGTCGCGGAGGACCTTCACGTCGACCGTGTCGCCCGGCGAGAACTGGGCGAGGGTCGCGTCGAGCGGATGCTCCTCATCGATGACCTTGTCGTTGAGGCTCACGATGATGTCGCCGTCCTTGACGCCGCCGAGGTCGGCCGGTTTCCCGGGCTCGACGCCCGAGACCGGCGCGCCGTTCGCAGCCACACCGCGGACGAGCGCCCCGGAATCGACGGGGAGCTTCTGCGCATCGGCGATCTGGCGGGTGATCGACACGAAGTGGATCCCCATGTAGGGCCGGCTGAGTGCCTCGCCCGCGACGGCCTGGGACATGATCGGGCGAGCGATGTCGATCGGGATGGCGAACCCGATCCCGTTGCTGTTCTCCGCGATCGCGGTGTTGATGCCGATGACATTCCCGCCGGCATCGAGCAGGGGGCCGCCCGAGTTGCCCGGGTTGATCGCGGCATCGGTCTGGATGAGGTTCGACAGCTGCTCGTTGCTGGTCGTCGTGAGCGAGCGGCCCTTGGCCGACACGATCCCGCTGGTCACCGAGTTCGAATACGTCCCGAGCGGGCTGCCGATGGCGATCACCAGCTGGCCGACCTTGAGCGCGTCCGATTCGCCGATCGCTGCGGTCGGGAGGTCCTTGGCCGTGACCTTGACGATCGCGAGGTCGGTCAGTGTGTCGATGCCGTAGACGCTGCCTTCGAGGGTCCGGCCGTCCTTGAGTTCGACGTCGAACTTCTCGCCGCCCTCGACGACGTGGTGGTTGGTCAGGATCCAGCCGTTGCTGTCGAAGATGACGCCGGACCCGACGCCGGTCGGCGGGATGACCCCGAAGTTGCCGGTGTCGGATCGGCCAGTGACGGTGATCCGGACGACCGCCGGGCTGACCGATGATGCAACCGCGATGGTCGCCGACGACTCATCGATGGCGACCGGCTGGACGGCGCCGGCGTTGCTGCCTGCCGGCGAGGTGCTCACGGCCGCAGGTCGGTCGAGGGCGCCCACGGCGCCAAGCGCGAGGACCGTGCCGCCCGAAGCGAGGATCGCCGACAGGAGCGTGGCCGCGACGAGCGATCCGTTGCCGCTCCGCCCGCGCCGCACATCCGAGGTCCCCGGGGCTATCGGGGCCGGCGTCGCCGCCGGCTCGTACCAGCGCTCCGGGGTGACCGGCGGGGCATCGTCCCAGGTCCGTGCCCAGTCGGCGCGCGCCTCGGGCACGGGCGCATAGCGGTCGGCGCCGGTGGTGGCCGAGGCCCCGGCGGCCGCCGAGATCGGGGTCACCGACTCGGCGACGGGCTCCGTCGAGCTCGACGGCGCCGGTTCGGCGGGTTCGATCGGTTCGACCGGTTCGCCCGGCGGGATCGCGTGTCGCTGGGTCAGATCCGACGGGTCGGTGGCGTCAGTGCTGGGTTCGTCATGCATGGTGGTGGCGGGTGCCTCGGATGTGACGACCGGTGAGCGGTCGGGATGGAAGGCTTGATCGAACGTCTAGGGTGCGGGTTCAGGGTTGACCTTGGGGCGTTCGGAAGGTGAAGTTTCCTGCACGTTTCCCGCGGGCAGCCGCGGCTCGGGCGGCGCGTCGCTCGTGTCGGACCGCGCGCGAGCTTCGGCCGCCGAGGCGACCGCGGCCCGTTCGGCCGCCGGCGTGCCCTCGACCAGGCGGGGGTCGCGCGGGAGCGTGACGGTGAAGCGTGAGCCGTTCCCGACGCGGCTCTCGACCTCGACCGTGCCGCCGTGCATGTCCACGATCGAGCGCACGATGGCCAGCCCGAGACCGCTCCCGCTGCCGCGTGCCTCGTTCGCCCGCGAGCCGCGATAGAACCGCTCGAAGATGTGCGGCAGCTCGGTCGCGTCGATGCCGACGCCAGTGTCCGCGACCTCGATCCGTGCCCCATCCGGCGTGGACGCGACGTCAACCGAGACCGAGCCGCCACGCTGCGTGAACTTCACCGCGTTGGCGACCAGGTTGGCGACCACTTGGCCGATCCGCTGCGGGTCGTGGCGGATACGGATCGGTGCATCGGGGAGATGCAGCCTGAGGCCGACGCCGCGGCGCCGGGCGGCCGCGGTGCTCTGCTCGACGGCCGTCTCGATGGCCGCCCGCAGGTCGTCCGGACGCAGGTCGAGCAGCACCAGCCCCGAATCGAGCTTCGATAGCTCGAGCAGGTTCTGGGCAAGCCAGTCGAGCCGCTCGATCTGCTGGCCGCTCGACTCGAGGAATTCGGAGCGCGCCTCGGGGTCGTCGGCGGCACCTTCCTTGAGCAGTTCGTTGAAGGTGCGCAGGGCCGCCAGGGGGGTCCGCAGCTCGTGCGACACGTCAGCCAGGAAGTCGCGGCTCCGGTCGCGGTCGCGACGGATGATCTCGACGCTCTCCTCGAGCCGATCAGCCATCGCGTTGAACTGGACGGCGAGCTTGGCCAGCTCGGATGAACCGGCACGGACGTCATCGGCCGGCACGCGCTGGCTCAGGTCGCCCTCGGCGAGCCCGCGCGAGGCCTCCGTCAGGCGCCGCAACGGGGTCGTGAAGCGGCGGGCCATGGCGGCCGAGACGAGCACGCTCAGCCCGAGCGCGAAGAGCGCCACGGCGGCCAGTAGGCCGGTGACATTGGCAAGGGCGGTGGCCCGGAACGTGTACGGGTTGGACAGCGTGACGATCACCGCATACGGGCTGAACAGATCTGGGCCCCCGTAGTCCTGGGTGACGGAGACATTCTTCTCCTGGGTCTGGCCGATCCGCGGGGAGGCCTCGAGGTTGATCTGGATCGGGCCACCATCTACCGACCTGAAGGTCTTGCCCTCGCCGCCAGGCACGTACTGGCCGAAGGTGAGCTGGACATCGGCCTGGGCGAGCTGGTCGGCCAGGAAGCGTTGGGCGTCGTGGTCGGCCAGGGCCTTACGGATGTCCGGGTTCAGTTCGTTGTCGGGACCGACGACAGGACCGCTCGTCTGCGACGAGGCCAGCCGATCCACGCTCTGGAAGACCGACTTGGCGCGCTGTTCGAGGTCGGCCTTCTGCTGACTCGTGAAGTAGTCGTCCAGCCTGTTGATGACGAGGACCGTGACCAGCAGGAGGGTCAGCGCCACGACGGCGAGGAACGCCCCCGTCAGCCGACCCTGGAACGTTCGGGGAGCGAGCCGTCGCAGGCGACGCGGAAGGCCGGCGCGGCGTTCCGAGTGGTCGTCAGCGCTCGGCGAATGCGTAGCCGACACCCCGGACCGTCAGCACGAACGCCGGCGCCGCCGGGTCGTCCTCGATCTTGTCGCGCAGATGGCTGACGTGGACATTGATGGTCTTCTCGTCCTGGTCGAGTGCTTCGTAGTCGCGCAGCAGCTCGAGCAGCTCGGAGCGGGTGTAGACGCGGCCGGGGCGGCTCGCCAGGTGCCGAAGGATCTCGAACTCGGTCGGGGTCAGGCTGACCCTCCGCTCACCGCGCTGGACTCGCCGCCGCTCGAGGTCGATGAGCAGGTCGCCATGGCGGATGACGCGTCCCCCGACGGCGTCCGAGAGATCGCCGTACGAACGGCGCAGGAGCGCCTTGATCCGGCTCATCAGCTCGCGCAGACCGAACGGCTTGGTCAGGTAGTCGTCGGCACCAAGCTCGAGCCCGATGACCTTGTCGACCTCGTCGTCGCGCGCGGTCAGGACGAGGACCGGCATCTTGGCTCCGGCCGCGCGGAGGCGGCGCAGCACCTCGAAGCCGTCCATCCCTGGAAGGCGGACGTCGAGCACGACGAGATCGGGCGCCTGGCGCGTCGCGATCTCGAGGCCTTCCTCACCGGAGCGTGCGACCGCGACCTCGTAGCCTTCCTGCTGGAGGGCGTATTGGATGCCGCGGGCCACGGCGTGTTCGTCTTCGACGATGAGGATGGTGGCTGCCACGCGGCGATGCTACACCGGCCGCTCGAATCGCCACGCGGACGACCCGTGGTACCCTAGCGGCCGCTACCGGGCGCCTCGCCACTTCCGGCCCCGCCGGCGAGCCGCAGCCCGGACCTACACAGCATCCGATCCAGAGGTTCCGCATCATGCCCACCGCCCGCGCGACGCTGGCCGCCGAACATCGCGACATCATCGGCAAGAAGGTCGCCCGACTCCGCCGTGACGGACGCCTCCCGGCCGTGGTGTACGGCCACGGCGTCGACTCCACCAGCGTCTCGGTCGATGCCCACGAATTCGAGCAGCTCCGGCGCCACAGCGGCCCCAACGCGCTCGTGGACCTGTCGGTGGACGGCAAGAAGCCGAGCCCGGTCCTCGTATCGGCGGTCCAGGTCCACCCGGTCAATCGCCGGACCCTGCACGTCGACCTCTTCCTGGTCCGCATGACCGAGGAACTGACGGTCGATGTCCCGCTCGTGGCGACCGGCGTTTCGCCCGCCGTGGAACTCCAGGGTGGCACACTCCTCCACCCGATCGAGTCGGTGCGGATCCGCGCGCTACCGGACCACCTCCCGCAGTCGATCGAGTACTCCGTCGAGTCGCTGACCGACTTCGACACGACGATCCACGTCCGTGACCTCACGGTCCCGGGCGACGTGACGCTCCTGACCGACGGCGACGAGATCATCGCCAAGGTCCAGGCGCCGCGTGTCGAGGAAGTCGTGGAAGTCCCGGCCGAGGTTGGCGAGGGCGCACCGGAGGGCGAGGAGGCCGCCGAGGGTGCGGCCGCCGAGGGCGCGAGCGAGTCCGACTCCGACGAGAGCTGATCTTCGGGCGTCCAACGCTCAGTGCTCGGCTCGATCCGAGAAGGTCGGCGCGACCCTGGCGCTCGGCACCACCCTGGCGCGACCCTGGCGCTCGGCACGACCCTGGCGCGACCCTGGCGCTCGGCACCACCCTGGCGCGAGTCTTCGTCGCGGCGAGGTGCTTGCCATGCACCACTCACGTCCCGGGGCCCAAGCCGGTGATGCCATTTGGCGCGCATCGTCAGATCCTGGTGCTTGCGAAACACCTGGACCGCTCGATCGGGCCGTTTTCGGACCCGTGCGAGGGATTTGGCACGCGGGTGGTGCCTACTGGGCACCGCGACGAGACCTGATGGGACGCGCCCGATGCCGGTCCGCCTAGGCGCGCGACCGGCGGCCCGTGGCGAACACGATGGGAAAGCGCATGGTCATCTGATCCGCTGATAGTGCCGTCAGTCGTTCGCGGAGCATCCTGACGAGGCGCTCTCGAAGGTCGGGCTCGAGCTCGGCGAAGAGCGTCTCCTCGTCGAATTCGACCAGGAACGCGATGTAGCCCTCGATCGAGAAGCGGTGCTCGAGAAGACCGCCACGGGCGGTCACGTCTGCGAACCCTGCCCGCCGCAGCTCCCCGGCCGCCCGATCGACGGATCGGATGTCGCCCGACCGGCCATCGCCCCCCCGCGGCTCGATCCCGAGGTCGTACAACGCATCGTCGAACGTCGCATCCGGAACGAACAGGCGATCATCCTCGAGCCAGGTGACGTGGGCCAGGAACCCGCCCCGCTTCAGCACGCGCCGTGCCTCGCGCAAAGCACGCGCCCGACTTGGCACGAGCTGGAAGACGAACGACGACAGCGCACCCTCGAATGCGCCATCGGCGAACGGGAGCGAGTCCGCGAACGCGACCACCGAGCGGAAGCGTCCCCGGTCGGCACCCGTCAACAGGCGATCGGCCTCCCCGTCGGCCACGCCGGCCATCCCGGCCGAGGCATCGACCCCGACGATCGAGACATCCGGCCAGCGGCCCAACGCGCCGAGCGCCAGTTGGCCGGTCCCGGTCCCGATGTCGACCAGCCGCTCCCCGCCGGCCAGCGCCGGTTCGACGATGTCGAGCAGTTCGCTGACGGCCGGTGCGAGGACCGGCGCCCACCAGCGCGCGTATCCGGCCGAGATCCGGTCGTAGCGGTCGGTCTGGTCCGTCACCGGCGCATCGTGCCACGCCGGGAGGGCTGGGTGGCGGCTCTGCCCGGAAGCGGGTGTCGGCGCGGACGACGCGGGTCGGCCGCGCCCGCGGTTCTACCCCTCGCCGACGATCGGTGCGGGCGGCAGACCGCCCGGCGCTCGCCGGCCATGGCCGAACCGACGCGCAATTGCGACCACGATCGCGGCCACGAGGCCCACGATCAGCAGGATCGGCAGCCACACGATGACGAACCAGATCCCCGCGGTCGCCAGGCCCTGGAAGAACGAGACCGTGGCAGCTGCCGCCTCGTC
>JANMBS010000226.1:0-5301 GCA_031360525.1 Thermomicrobiales bacterium | reverse complement strand
CGGCGGGAACGGCAGGATGTTCACGACGGCCAGGTTGGCACTCAGGATGCCTGCCACATAGAGCGTCATGATCGGACCGCTGTTCCAGAAGATGTCGCCGATCTGTGTCGCGATGCCGATCGGACCGGCGACCGGCGGCGGGGCCGTCGGGGGGGTGGGCACCGACCCGACGAGGCTGGCCAGCCCGCCGACGATGAGGCCCATCCAGCGGACGGTCTCATGAGCACCGACCTGGATCGCCGCCGGCAGGTCGTTCTGCGTGTATTCGCCGTAGAAGTAGCCCTCGAACGGCCGATTCGCACCCGAGATCCCGAGCGCGCCCTGCTGCTTGTTGATCTCGGACTCAGGGCGCAGCGTGACCGAGACGTCGCGGCGTGCGCCGCTGGCATCGGCGATGGTCAGCACGATGGTCTCGCCCGCCCGGTCGCGGAGACCGGTCAGCGCGTTGGGGCCGGTGATGAACTGGTAGTGATCGCCATCGACCGCGACGATCGCTTCGCCCGCGTGGAGGCCGGCAGCCGCCGCCGGTGACCCGGGTTGGACCTCGAAGAAGCGAACGCCGACGAAAGGCGAGGCCAACCACGCGATCCCCGTGAAGATGACGAAGGCGAGCAAGACGTTCATCGCCACGCCAGCGACGAGGATGAGCATCTTGGTCAGGTAGCGCTGGGCCGCGAACGAGCGCGGATCATCGGCATTGGTGCCGTCCTCGCCCTCGAGCTTGACGAAGCCGCCGATCGGCAGCCAGTTGAGTGTGTAGAGCGTCTCGCCGCCCGAGCGCAGGACCTTGGCCCGCGGCGGGAAACCGATCCCGAACTCAAGGACGTGGACCTTGGCCAGCCGGGCCGTCACGAAGTGTCCGAGCTCGTGGATGATCACGAGCGCGCCCAAGATGACGATGAACAGCACGATCGTGATGATCGACTGGGCGAAACCGGTCACGCTCGTGCTCCGAATGCTGTGGTCGCGAAGGCGCCGTGGACGTCTCGGTCCAGCGCGACGAGTTCGTCGATGCCAGGGGCGATGCCCGCGGATCCGAAGCGCTCGACCGCAGCCTCGAGGAGGCGCGGGATGCCGGGGAAATCGAGCGAGCCGTCGAGGAAACGAGCCACGGCCACCTCATCGGCGGCGATCAGCGCGGCAGACGCCAGGGGCCCGAGGCGACCCGCCTCACGGGCGATCCGCAGGGCTGGGAATCGACCCTCGTCGGGAGCACGGAAGTCGAGCCGCCCCGTGGCGATGAGATCGGGCGGCGTGGCCGGCGATGGCTGCCGGTCGGGATATGTCAGGGCGTACTGGATCGGAAGTCTCATGTCAGGGGTGCCCAGTTGGGCCTTCAGGGAGCCGTCCACGAAACGGACGGCCGAGTGGACCACGCTCTGCGGGTGGATCACCACCTCGATCGCGTCGTAGTCGACATCGTACAGCCAGTGGGCCTCGATGACTTCCAGCCCCTTGTTGGCGAGGGTCGCCGAGTCGATCGTGATCTTGGCGCCCATCGACCAGGTCGGGTGACGGAGCGCCTGGGCCGGGGTGACCGTGGCGAGTTCCTCGGGGGTCGAATCGAGGAACGGACCCCCTGAGGCCGTCAGGATCAGGCTCGCGACCCCGGTCATCGCCTCACCGACGAGGCACTGCCAGATCGCCGAGTGCTCCGAGTCGATCGGGCGCAGCCAGGCGAGCGGGCTGCCGTAGGCGTCGCCCGGATCGCTCGCTGCGACGGTGGCCGCCAGTTCCCGTGCAAGCGGCATGACGAGATGGCCGCCCGCCACGAGCGTCTCCTTGTTGGCCGTCGCGACCACCTTGCCCGCCCGCAGTGCGGCGAGGACGGGGCGGAGACTGACGACGCCCCCAGTGGCCACGATGACGAGATCGACGTCATCGCGTGTCGCAAGGGCCTCGAGCGCGTCCGACCCGCCGACGCGGTCCGTGCCGGCCGGGAGGTCCAGCCCCGCCAACGCCCCCTCGTCACCGAGCGCGACGGCCCTTGGCCGCAGGCGCCCGGCCTGCTCCGCGAGCAGCACAGCGTTGGAGCCCGTGGCGAGCGCGACGACGGTGAACATATCCGGGTGGGCGGCCAGGACATCGACCGTCTGGCGACCGATCGAGCCTGTCGATCCCAGGAGTGCCACGCGGCGTCCCGGCTGCATCCCTCCCCCGCCTCGCTCAGTAAAGGAAGGCGAGGACATACAGGGTCACGACCGGCGCGGCGAAGATGAACGAGTCCACCCGGTCGAGCATGCCGCCGTGGCCCGGGATCAACGTCCCCGAGTCCTTGGCGCCGGCAGTCCGCTTGATGACCGATTCCGCAAGGTCGCCGGCCTGCGCGGCGAGTGCGGTCAGCGGTCCGAGGATGAGGGCATGCAGCGGGCTCTGGCCGAGTCCCCACAGCATCAACCCGACGACGACCGTGCTGGCAACCACGCCGCCGACCACGCCCTCGACCGTCTTCGAGGGCGAGATGTGGCGCAGGAATGGCGTCCGACCGACGGTCCGTCCCACGAGGTACGCGCCGGTGTCGAAGGCCCAGACCGTGAGCAGCAGCATCAGGATCCAGCCGCGCTCCGGGCCGATCACGTCGAGTGGCGCCGAGGCCGGCACATCTGGGCCGACATGACCGAGCCGGATGATGAACGACAGGAGGGAGATGTAAAAGGCGCCGAAGACGGTCGCCATCCACGACTGCAGGCCGTCGCGTGGATCGGCCTTGGTGAACGAGGCGACCGCGACCAGGATGATGCCGATGGCGCCGAGCAGGAGCCCGCTGCCCTCGAGGACCTCGGGGAACGCCGCGTCGAGCACGATCGTGACCGCGAACACCGTCCCGAGACCCAGGAATGGGGCGTACCCCCCGCCGTTGAGGAGCCGGAAGACCTCGATCGCGGCGATGGCGGTGACCAGCGTGACGGCCAGCGCCACGACCGGCTCGCCGATCGCGATCACGATCAGCAGGACCGGAACAAGGATCGCGGCGCTGATGACTCGCTCGCGCATCACGACTGGCTCGCCGGCCGGTCAGCGACCAAAGCGTCGATGGCGGGTGGCGAACTCGAGCAGCGCGGCGTCGAAGGCGTCCGGCCCGAAGTCCGGCCAGAGTGCGTCGCAGGTGTAGAACTCGGCGTAAGCCGACTGCCAGATGAGGAAGTTCGAGAGGCGCTGCTCGCCACCGGTGCGAATGACGAGGTCCGGGTCGGGCAGGCCGGCCGTGTACAAGGCGCCGCTGATGGCGGTCTCATCGATGTCGGACGCCGGGATGCCACTGGCGGCCAGCTGCCGGACCGCATCGACGATCTCGGTCCGACCGGCGTAGTTGAACGCGATGTTGAGGAGCAGACGCTCGCCGCCGGCCGTGGCGTCGAGGGCCTGGCCGATCGACGTCCGCGTCGCGTCGGGCAGTTCGTCGAGCCGGCCGAGCAGCCGGATCCGGACGCCCTGCGCCTGGAGCTCCTCGGTCTCGCTCCGGATGGCCGCCTCGAGTAGCTCGAACAGGCCGGTGACCTCATCGTCCGAGCGTGCCCAGTTCTCGCGGCTGAACGCATACAGGGTCAGGACGGGGACGGCGCGCCGGACCGCGTGACGGAGCAGGGCGCGGATCGCCTCGACGCCGGCGGCGTGGCCGTCGAGTTCGGGAAGGTCGCGCAGGCGCGCCCAGCGCCTGTTTCCGTCCATGATGATCGCGACGTGCCGCGGCAGCTCGTCGGGCGGGAGAAGCGGGCTCTCGCCGGGCGGGAGCGTCGGCGAGGTCGCGGCGCCCGGGCCGGGCTCGACATCGGACGCCGACTCGTGCGCCGCAGGCGGCGCGTCGGTGGGTCGGGCGAGGTGGGCTGAACGGGCCACTAGACCTCGAGGACCTCCCCTTCCTTCGCCGCCCCCAGGCGGTCGACATCGGCGATGTGGCGGTCGGTCGTGCGCTGGAGTGTCTCGAGCTGACGATGCGCATCGTCCGTCCCGACGGCGCCGTCGCGCTCCTCCTTCTTGAGCGTATCGGCCGCCTCGCGGCGCAGATTACGGATCTCGACCTTGGCCTCTTCCATCCGCTTGTGGACGACTCGGACGATGTCCTTGCGACGCTCCTCGGTGAGGGGCGGGATGTTGAGCCGGACGACGGTCCCGTCGACGTTCGGCATCAGCCCGATGTCGCTCTTGGTGATCGCCTTCTCGATGGCGCCCAGGACGCCCCGGTCCCACGGCTGGATCACGATCTGGTGCGCCTCCGGGACGCTGATCCCGGCCAGCTGGTTGAGCGGGGTCGACGTGCCGTAGTAGTCGACGTGGATCCGCTCCACGAGCGCCGTCGACGCGCGACCCGTTCGGATCCCCTGGAAATCGCGTTCCATGGCCTCGACCGCGCGACCCATCTTGTGGTCGGCGTCGGCGATGATCTCGCTGCTCATGCGTGGGCACCTCCGCCGGCGCGTGATGCGCCCGAGATGAGGGTCCCGACCGGCTCACCGGCAGCGACCCGCGTGATGTTGTCAGGCCGATTGAGGTCGAAGACGACGATCGGGAGGTCGTTCTCCATGCACAGGCTCACGGCCGTCGCGTCGAGCACCTTCAGCTGATCCCGCAGGAGGTCCGCGTACTCAAGGTGAGCGTAGCGCTGCGCATCGGGGTGCGCCATGGGGTCTTTGTCGTATACGCCATCGACCTTGGTGGCCTTGAGCAGGATCTCGGCGTTGATCTCGACGGCGCGCAGGGCGGCAGCGGTGTCGGTCGTGAAGTACGGGTTGCCGGTGCCGGCCACGAAGACCGCGACCCGGCCCTTCTCGAGGTGACGGATGGCACGGCGGCGGATGTACGGCTCGGCGATCTCGTTCATCGCGATGGCGGTCATGACCCGGGTCGGGACGCCGGCCCGTTCGAGGGCATCCTGGAGGGCGAGGCCGTTCATCACGGTCGCGAGCATGCCGATGTAGTCGCCGGTCGCCCGGTCCATCCCGCGAGCTGAGGCGGCCAGCCCACGGAAGATGTTGCCGCCACCGACGACGATGCCGATCTGGACACCTGCGCCGTGGATCTCGGCGACCTGGCGGGCGATGAAGGCGCAGACCGCCGGATCCACGCCGTACTGGCGATCGCCCAGGAGGGCCTCACCGGACAGTTTCAGCAGGATCCGGTGGTAGCGGAGGGGCTTCGCCTCGGGTGTCGTGGGCGTCGCGGCCGTCGCGGGTTCCGTCACAGCTCCTCCCCGAGCGCGTAGCGGCTGAAGCGCCGGACGCGGATGTTCTCGCCGATCGTGGCGATGCTCGCCGTGATCAGCTCGCGGACCGTTCGCTCCTCGTCACGGAACGGCTGGTCGTA
>JANMBS010000085.1:0-1684 GCA_031360525.1 Thermomicrobiales bacterium | reverse complement strand
GCCGCATCGAGCTTGCGACGAAGCCGGCTGACGTAGACGTGGAGGTAGTGCGCCTCCTCGCCGTACGCCACGCCCCAGACGGCACGCAACAGGCGGCCGCGTGTCAGCAGCCGGCCCGGCTGACCGATCATCGTCTTGAGCAGCTCGTACTCGCGTGGCGTCAGCTCGACGTGCTCTCCGGCGACCGTCACCGCCCGACGGGCGACGTCGATCGCGATGGGGCCGAGGCTGAGGTTGCCCGCCACGTCGGCACCCGGGCCCCCGGACCGACGCAACAACGCACCGACCCGGGCGCGCAGCTCGGGCAGGCCGAACGGCTTGGTCACGTAGTCGTCGGCGCCGTTCTCCAACGCGGCCACCTTGTCGGGCTCGCCGTCGCGTGCCGAGATGACCAGGATCGGCGTCGTGGCATCTCTCCGGACGCGCCGGATCAGGACGAGGCCGTCGGCATCGGGAAGACCGAGGTCGAGCAGGATGACGTCCGGCCGCCCCGCCTCCCAGCTCGCCAGCGCGGACCGCACGTCGGCTGCCTCGGCCACGCGATAGCCATGCGCGCTCAGGTTGGCCGCCACGGAACCGCGCGTCGCGTCGTCGTCTTCGACGAGGAGGACGTGGGCAGTCGGCGTCGTCACCCGGCCAGCTCCTCGACCGGCGGTTCCGGTGCGGCGGGGAGGTCGACGTCGATGGCGAGCCCGCCGAGATCCGATCGCCGCGCGGTCGCGCTCCCGTCGAGCGCGACGGACATCCCTTGCACGATCGAGAGCCCGACACCCATCCCGCGCCGGGCGCCCTCGCCCGGACGGCTCGTCCGCCCGAACTTGTCGAAGATGTGCTCGAGGTCCGAAGGCGGGACACCCGGCCCGCCGTCCTCGATCGTCATGCGGACCCGACCCGGCTCTCCTGGGCCGGCACGGACCACCACCGGAGTTCCCGGCGGCGTGTGGGCGGCGACGTTGTCGAGGATGTTCGCGACGATCGCATCGAAGAAGACAGCATCGACCCGGACGAGTGGCAGACCAACCGCGACGTCGACCTCGATCGGCCGGTCGCCGAGCGCGGGCCGAAGACGCGCCACGGACCGCTCGAGCAGCTCGGGCAGGTCGAAGACCTCGAGATCGGGACGCAGCGCGCCGGACTCGATGCGGCTGAGGTCGAGGACCGAGCGGACGAAGCGGTCGAGGCGTTGTGCCTCGGCATCGATGGTCTCCGCGGCGCGACGGACGTCTTCGCCCGACCAGGCCACGTCGGGATCGGCCAGGTTGCCCGCCGTCGCACGGATGCCTGCCAAGGGCGTGCGCATGTCGTGCGAGACCGAGTCGAGCAGGGCGCTCTTGAGGGCGTCGCTCCGTCGGGCGATCTCGGCGCTGGTGGCCTCGCCCCGGAGTCGATCTCGACGGAGCCCGAGCGCAAGCTGGTCGGCGGCGAGGGAGAGCAGCCGCGTCGCCTCGGGGTCGGGCACCGGCGATCCCACCGGCTTGACCGCCCAGAGCCATCCGAACGCACTGCCGCCGGTCTCGATCCTGACCCTGATGAGATCGCCATCGCTCGCCTGGCGCGCCGTGGTTGCCGCCATGGGGAGGCGCTCGTGGGCGCGGACCCAGCGCGCCGGTTCGTCGCCCGGCGTTCGGACGAGCGTGGTCACGATCGCCGCGGCCGGCAGCGACCCATCACTCGTGTCGGCCAG
>JANMBS010000061.1:0-1515 GCA_031360525.1 Thermomicrobiales bacterium | reverse complement strand
ACCTCGTGCGCGGCCCGGAGCAGCTCCCCGTTGCGCACCAGCAGGCAGCCGGTGCCGTAGGGCAGGAACAGGCCCTTGTGCGGGTCGAGCACGATGCTGTCGGCCCGCTCCATGCCGCGAAAAGCCTCACGCCCGCGAGCGGTCAGCTGGAAGAAGCCGCCGTACGCGGCGTCGACGTGCAGCCACAGGTCCTCCGCCTCCGCGATGTCGGCCAGCTCGCCAACCGCGTCCACGGATCCCGTATTTGTCGAACCGGCCACAGCCGCAATCGCGAACGGAGTCAGACCGGCGGCACGATCGCGGGCGACTGCCGCCGCGACCGGCTCACCGCGCAGCCGGAACGTGTCGTCCGACGGGATGACCACCAGCGTGTCGGGCGGGAAGCCGAGCAGGTCGAGCGCGCGGGCGATCGAGAAATGGGTCTGGTCCGATGTGTAGACCCGGACGCCTTCGAGTAGCGCCCCGCGCGGCGCGCGCCCCGCCCCGAGCAGGCGCCCCAAGTGGATGTCGCGGGCCAGGGTCATGCCCATGAAGTTGGCCATCACGCCGCCCGACGTGAGCAGCCCGAAGGAAGTCGGCCCATAGCCGATGAGGTCGCACAGCCAGCGCACGACCTCCTCTTCGACGAAGGTCGCCAGCGGGCCGGCATGCCAGACATCGACCCCCTGGTTGGTCATCTGGGCCAGCAGCTCGCCCATCATCGAGACGGGCAACGGCGGCGGCGTGAAGTAGCCGAACTGGCGCGGGTGCTGCGCGTTCATCTGGCCACCGGCCAGCCGATCGCGGAACTCGTCCAAGATCGACGCGATCGGAGCCGGTGTGACGGGCGCCGCTGCGGGTCCGCCGGATGCCCCGAAGAACTTCGCCCGCAGCGCTGCGTACCGCGCCGGGTCGCCCATCGCCCGGTTCGCTGCATGGTCGTACAGGAAGTCGAGCGCCGCGGCCCACGTGTCCGCCCCGAGCCGCTCCATCGCGGCGCGGGACGTTGCCGCGTCGCCATACCCGATCAGCTCGGGTTCCGGGTGCCAGGCGAAGCGGTCGGTCGGGTCGGTCATCGTGGCCGATGGTATCCGCCAGCGGGTCCGCCGCGCCCGCCGGCCGCGCCCGCCGGCCGCCGCGCCGTGGCGCCCGAGGTCGGTGCCCCGCGTCGTACCCTTCGCGGATGGACGACCACGACCCCACCGGTCGCGCCTGGCTCGCCGCCCAGGTCGATCCCCTCGGCGTCGAGTACGAGCTGTTCGCCTGCGATCCGGCCCTCGCCGACACCGCGGCGTTCTGCGAGGCGTACGGGTTCGCGCCGGAGGAGTGCGCCAACACGATCGTGGTCATCGGCAAGAGCGACCCGCCGCGGTTCGCCGCCTGCGTGACCCTGGCGCCGTACCGTCTCGACGTGAACCGGACCGTCCGAGACCGGCTCGGGACGCGCAAGGCGTCGTTCGCCCCGGCCGAACAAACGGCCGACCTGACCGGCATGCAGATCGGCGGGGTCACGGTCTTCGGTCTGCCAGACGCTCT
>JANMBS010000057.1:0-1802 GCA_031360525.1 Thermomicrobiales bacterium | reverse complement strand
GTCGCCACCGAACACGAGGTCGGCAACGATCGCGTCGGTCGCCACGCGGAGTTCCCCGGTGGTGAAGCCCGTCCACGCGGTCGCCTGCGCGCGACCCTGCTCGAAGGCGACCCACTGGGGGCTCAGGAACGGCAGGATGGTGACCGCGACGATGACGATCGCAGTCGCGAGACCGACCATGAAGGACGCGGCACGGCCGCCGAGAGTGTTCACCGGTTCATCGTAGCCCGTCTCCGGGCAGACCTTGGTCGCGCAGGAGACAGCGTCGCCTGTGACGCGACGAAACGTGCCTGAGTCGCTGGACCGCAACCCGACCCCGCATCCTTCGCGCTGGTTCGTCGCGTGACGGACGACGAAACTCGTTCATCGACCCTCGCGACGACCGCCACCTACCCGGCGGACCGTGGAAAACAGGTTTCGTCGCGTAGCAGGCGACAAGGGCCACGCGCCGGGGGCGCCGAACTGGTCTCTGGAACCGCCCTACTCGTCCTCGAGTGTCTTCGCCTGGTCCCACCAACCCTCGAGGGTGAGGTCGCTGGGCGGATCCATCCCCAGTTCGCCCGCGGCCTGTCGGACGCGCCCGCCGAACTCGTCGAGATCGAGGGCAAGGATGTCCTTGAGCCCTTCGATGCCCGCCTGGATCATCAGCTGGTGCTCGTCGGGCCCGAAGGACGCGAGGTTGAGCATCAGCGCCTCGTCGCGCCAGGTCAGGACATCGGTCGTGTCGGCCGCCATCTGGTCCGCCAGGGTCTGCCGGCGGGTCGGTGTCTCGGACACCTCGAGGAGCAGGCCCGTCGTGAAGATCCCCATCCTGTCGAGGCGGTCGAGCAGTACGGGCTCGATCCGGGTCAGTTCGTCGATCGATGGCATGCGTGGATGATGCCACGCATCAAGGGCCCCGCGCGGGTCAGCCGGAACTCGTCGGCCGACCGGCTGGGCCACTCACTCCTGGCTGATCGGCGGCGCGCGGTCCCACCCGGTCGAGAACGCCCCGCGCGAACCCGGTCAGCGCCACGTCCTCCAGCGGCGGGTTGATGAGGCCGGCGCGGGCGTCACGGAACGCGCGCTCGAGGGGACCGGCGAGGAAGCCGGGACCGCCGGCGATTCGCAGCGCTTCGTCGGTCGCGGAGACTGCCGCCCGCGTGGCGACCAGCTTGGCGAGCGGGACGTCCGCGGCCGCGGCGGCCAGCCTGGCCGCATCGTTACTCGCCGTCGCCTCGTCCCATCGCCTCGCGACATCCAGCACGACGATCCGTGCCGCCCGCAGGTCCGCGTCGGCCCGGCCGAGCCGCAGCTGGACGCTCGGGACGTCCGCGACCGAGGTCGTTCCGTCGCCCGGTCGGCGGTCGCGCGCCCATCGAGCCACCGCGTCGCGGGCACCCTCCCCGACTCCCAGATACGTGGCCGCGATCCCGATCCCGAACCAGGCGCCCGGCGCGCTCCCGCGGGGGTCCGGCTCGTCGACGCGTCGCCGCACGACGAGTGCATCCGCGGGCACGCGAACGCCATCCAGGACGAGCCGGCCCGACGCCGAACCTCGCATCCCAATGGCTTCGAACCCGGGCAGCCGTTCCACGCCATCAGCGGCGAGGTCCACGAGCCACACGCCGACCTCGACCGGATCCGTGCCGGCGACCTGTGCCGTTACGAAGGCATGGGTCAGGTTCGGGAGCCACGTGGTCCATGTCTTCTCACCGGTCAGGCGCCACGCGCCGTCGGCGGCAACCACGGCGGTCGTGCCGGGGATCGCGCCACGCGCCGGCGAACCCCCGCCCTCCTCGGTCGCAGCGTTGTTCACGAGC
>JANMBS010000039.1:0-3048 GCA_031360525.1 Thermomicrobiales bacterium | reverse complement strand
GTCGAGGACGTCGCTCTCGTGCTCGGTGCCGCCGTCGCCGAGGCGCTCGGGGATCGCGTGGCCATCAACAGGTTCGGGAGCAGCGCCGTCCCGATGGACGAAGCACTCGCCACCGCGGTCATCGACATCGGTGGCCGGCCGTACGCGGTCATCGACCTGCCGTTCCGGGGCGAACGCGCCGGCGGCCTGCCGCTGCAACTCGTGGAGCACGCCCTCGAGTCGTTCGCCCGGACGGCCGGGGCGACGCTCCACCTCGACGGCAGCGGCCGCAACGACCATCACCTGGCCGAAGCCGCGTTCAAGGCGCTCGGCCGGGCGCTCAGGGCCGCCTGCGAGATCGACCCGCGCCGCGAGGGCGTCGCCTCGACCAAGGGCGCCCTCGGATGACGCCCGGGCGACCCCGGGTCGCCGTCGTCGACTACGGCGCGGGCAACCTGGTCAGCATCGAGCAGGCGCTGACGAGCGTGGGCGCGGAGGTCGCGCTCATCCGCGACGGCGAGGCGATCCGTGGCGCCGATGCGCTCGTCGTGCCGGGCGTCGGTGCCGCCGAACCGGCGATGGCCCGCCTCGGCTCGCGCGGCCTGACCGAACCGATCCGTGCCTGGCTGGCCGCCGACCGGCCGTTCCTCGGCATCTGTCTGGGCCTCCAGCTGCTGTTCGACGGCAGCGACGAGGACGGGGCGACGACCCTCGGCGTCATCCCGGGCCGGACCGTCCGTCTCGAGGACGCGCCGACCCTCCCCCATATCGGCTGGAACCAGGTGGAACAGACGCGGTCCCACGCGCTGTTCGATGGGATCGACGACGGCACGGACTTCTATTTCGTCCACTCGTACGCCGGCGTTCCCGATGCCGCGCCGGACGACCTCGTGCTGGCCACCACAGAGCACGGCACCCGCTTCACCTCCGCGGTCGCTCGCGGTTCGATGCTGGGCGTCCAGTTCCACCCGGAGCGCAGCGGCCCCGACGGCCTCCGCCTCCTCGCCAACTTCGTCGATCTCGTACGGGCCGCCTGATGCTCCGGCGCCGCGTGATCCCCTGTCTCGACGTCGCCGACGGGCGGGTCGTCAAGGGCACCCGCTTCGTCGATCTCGTTGACGAGGGCGATCCGCCTGAGCTGGCGGAGCGCTATGCCGCAGAGGGCGCCGACGAGCTCGTTTTCCTGGACATCACGGCCGCGCCCGAACGACGCGGTACGCTCCTCGACATCGTCGAGCGCACGGCCCGGCGGGCCTTCATCCCTCTCACCGTCGGCGGCGGCGTGCGTACGGTGGCCGAGATGCGCGACGTCCTGCGCGCGGGGGCGGACAAGGTCTCGCTCAACACGGCGGCCGTCGCTGACCCGACGCTCATCAGCCGCTGTGCGGCCCTCTTCGGGCGCCAGGCGGTCGTCGTCGCGATCGACGCGCGGTCGGTCGGGCGGCCCACGCACCCCCCCGGGTCGGCCGGGGGTGACGCACGAGCAACGTGGGACGTCGGGGTCAAGGGCGGGCGCGAATCGACGGGCCTCGACGCGATCGATTGGGCCCTGCGCGCCGTCGAACTCGGTGCCGGCGAGTTGCTCGTCACCTCGATCGACCGCGACGGGACGGGTTCGGGCTTCGACACCGCGCTGCTCCGGGCGATCACCTCACGCGTCCACGTGCCGGTCATCGCCTCCGGTGGCGCGGCCGGTCCCGAGGACTTCGTGGCCGCCGTGCGCGACGGCGGCGCCGATGCCGTCCTTGCGGCGTCCATCTTCCATCGCCGGATCCACGCCATCGCCGACGTCAAGGCCGCGATGGCGATGGCCGGCCTGCCGGTCCGCCTCGCCCCGACAGCCGTCGCGTGAGCGCCATGTTCGATCTGGCGGCTGTTCGGTTCGGCCCGGATGGGCTGATCCCGGTCGTCGCCCAGGACGTCCGTGACGGGCGCGTCCTGATGCTCGCCTACATGGACGACGACGCCCTCGCCGCGACGATGGCGACCGGCGAGGTCCATTTCCACTCACGGTCGCGCGACCGCCTGTGGCGCAAGGGCGAGACCAGCGGCAACGTCCTGCGCGTGGTCGACCTGGCGATCGATTGCGACAGCGACGCACTCCTCGTGAGCGTCGAGCCCGCCGGGCCTACCTGTCACCGCGAGACGCGTAGCTGTTTCGATCCAGACGGCGCCCCGTCCGAATCGACGACCCAGGGCTTTTCGTCGCTCGAGACCCTGTGGTCCACGATCACCGAGCGATCCGCCACGCGGCCGGAGGGTTCTTACACTGCGGGGTTGCTCGCGGGCGGGGTCGATGCCGTCGGTCGCAAGGTGACCGAGGAAGCGACCGAGGTGCTGCTGGCCGCCCGCGACGACGCCGAGGTCGAGCGCGTCGGCGCCGACCGCACGCGGACGCGCGACGCACTCGCCGGCGAGGCTGCCGACCTGCTCTATCACGCCCTGGTGCTGCTCGCGGAACGCGGGCTCGAACCACGGGCAGTCCTCGAGGTCCTGGCTGGCCGCCGCCGCGGCTGACGAGACTATCCGGGACAGCCCAGGCTGGATCGATGAACGGCCTCGCCAGGGCGGCTAGCCCGACCCCTGCCGTCGCCCGATCTCGCGCCGACGCTTGCCGATGCGAACGTCGAGCCACTCCCCGGCGATGGGTTCCGGGACGAACGCCGGGTCCGATATCCGGGCGCCATTGACCGTCACGCCGCCACCAGCGATCAGCCGACGCCCTTCGCCCTTCGAGGCGACGAGACCGGCCTCGGCGAGGAGAGCCGCCGTCCCTGCCGCGAGTGCCGCCTGATCGAAACTGAACCCGCCGGCCGATTCGAACAACGAGCGCAGGACCTCCGGATCGTCGATGGCCTCGTTCGAGAACTTCGCCTCTGAATCCGCGGCGGCCCGGGCGGCTGCATCGGCGCCGTGGGTCCGCGCGCTGATGTCGAGCGCCAGCGCCCGCTGGGCGGGCCGGCCCTCGGGCGCACGGGCTGCCTCGCTCTCAAGGCCCTCGATCCGTGCCTGGGGGAACTCGGTGAACCAGCGCAGGTAGATCCCGACGTCACGGTCGTCGATGTTGAG
>JANMBS010000583.1:0-15758 GCA_031360525.1 Thermomicrobiales bacterium | reverse complement strand
GCTCGGCGGGCACCACCGTCAGCTCCGGCGTCGCGCCGCCCTCCGGCCGGTGCCGCTCGAGGTACTCGGGGATGCGGATCATCGGCGGGCGTTCCTGGTCGGCCAGCTCGATGACCTCGAGCGAGAGGCGGCCCTTGCCGGAGCGTGGCAGCTTCATGGTCGAGCCCATCTCGGCGAACAGTCGGGTCTTGCGCCGTTCCTCGATCCGCTTCATGACGGCCTGGAGGATGACGAACGACATCCGCGACAGCCCCTCGAGTTCCTGGTTGCGGTGGATCCGCCGTTCGAGGTCGACTTGGCCGAGGCCTTCGATCCCGAGCCGCTCCGCGGCATCGATGAGGTGACCGATCTCGACGGCGTAGCCGGTGAAGAACGGGATCGCCTCGAGCAGTGTCCGCCGTCCGGCGTACTCGCCCGACAGCGGCTGGATCATCCCCGACAATTCCGGGTAGAACAGGTTGATGAGCGGCCGCGCGACGAGCTCGGTGACACGGCCGCCACCGCCCTCCTTGAGCACGCCACCCTCGACGATCGGACGCTGGTAGTAGCCCTTGACGTACTGCAACCGGGGCTCGTGGAGGAGCGGCCCGAGCGTCCCGTAGACCATCCGATGGTGCCAGTTCTTCACGTCCGTATCGGCCCAGACGATGATGTCGCCGGTCGATTCGTAGACCGACTTCCAGAGCGATTCGCCCTTGCCGACGAACGAGCCGTAGCGGGCCAGCACGTCGGGGTGCTGAACAACGCGGGCGCCCTCGGCTTCGGCGATCTCGCGGGTCCGGTCGCTCGACGAGGAGTCCATCACGAGGACCTCGTCGAGCAGGGGCACCCGGCCGACCATCTCACGCATCGCCTTGCGGACGATCGGTCCGATCGTCTCCTCCTCGTCGAGGGTCGGCAGGACGAGGCTGATCGTCAGGTTCTGCTTCTCCTTGAGCGTGACCAGCCGGCGCAGGTCGGCGAACTCGGCGTGGTGGAAGTTCGATTCGCCGAACCAGCGCTCGACCCGGACCGGGACGGCGCGCGCCTCCTCGGCCGCCCGGTCGGCGGCCGCCAGCGTCTCGGCCCTGGCCGCAAGCTGGTCGAACGTCGTCCGCTCGATCGACTCGCGGGTCTTGACGACCATGACGGTCGGCTTGGCACGGGCCGCGATCGCCTCCGGCAGGGCACCGAACAGGTAGCTCTCCCCGTCAGCGCCGCCGGGTGATGCCGACGCGCCCATGACCACGAGGTCCGCTTTCTCCGCCTCGCGCAGGATCGCGTTGCGGACGTTGGGCGCCTCCCGCAGGACCGCCTCGCTCCGGCCCGTGATGTGCTGCTTGATGAACGCCGCGAGGGCGCGCTCGGCCTGAGCCCGGACGGCCAGGGTGACGCCCGGCGGGACGAGGTGGAGGACGATGACCGTCGCGTCGTGATGGATGGCGATGGCGTCGGCGAAACGGAGCGCGAGTTCGGCGTGCGGGCCGCCGCGGACCGGCACGAGGACGCGCCGGATCGTCTTGCTGCCGCGCTGCTTGACGACCGCGATGTCGCACGGGGAGTCCCGGACGACCTCGTCGATCGTCGGTGAGAAGACGGTCGGGCCGCTGCCGTTCTGGCCACCGGCCGCGCGCCCGCCCCAACCGAAGATGATGAGGTCCGACTCCTGTTCGGCGGACGCCTCGATGATGCCTTCGGCAGCGTGACGGCCGATGCGCACGATGGGGTGGATGGTCGTGCCGTCGGGTGCGTAGTCGAGGACCCGCTGGAGGAGGCGGCGGGCGTGCCGGGCGCGGGTCGCACCCTCGGACAGGGGCATCCCTTCGGGCACTTCGACGATCCCGAGCGCGGACAGCTCGCCGGCCCGTCGGTCGAGCATCGCGGCGCCCAGGCGGATCAGCTCCTCGGCCGTCACCGGGTTGGCGACGGGGATCAGGATCCGCACGGGGAGCGGTGGCTTGTTCGCCATCAGCCGGCCTCGGCGTCGTTCCAGCGCTTGAGGAGGTATGGCTTGAGCAGCTCGAACTCGCGGGCCTGGCGCTCGACGCGTTCCTCCGCCTGCTCGGTCGTCACGGTGCGGTTCTCGATCACGAAGCTGGCGACCCGCCCGAAGTAGATCGGAACGAGTGAGGCGACCAGTACCTCGAGGGACGGCTGCGGATCGCGCGCGGCGATGATCATGTCGTAGATGACCCGGGCCCAGACGTCGTCTGGGAAGTGGAACGCTGCGACCGCGTCGGCCATCTCGAGGGTCGTGGCCTTCGTGGACGCGACGTCGCCACCCACGCCGAGCCGGGTCCGCGCGGCGTCCTCGAGGCGACCGGCCTCGGCCGCCAGTTCCAGGACGGTCTCGAGCGTGGCTGGGGCGAGCATCCGCGCCCACGTGTCGGCGAGCGTCAGCGACCCGGCGTGGAATTCGGACAGCAGCCGGAGCGTGTTCACCTCGAGCGGCGGCGGATCGATGGTCCGCTCGAAGCCGTAGGCGGGTACGTCGTGGCTACCCTTGATCGCCGTCCAGTGCGTCGGATAGCGATTGGCGAGGCGCAGGATCGTGCCCACCACCTGGCGGAACATCGGCCCGAGGTCGGAGCCGGGGTCCTTCGGGTCGTGGATCTTGGCCCCCAGGCGCGTCTGGCAGACCGCGAACCCGGCGGTCAGCGCGGACGTCGTCATCCAGATGTCGATCCCGAAGCGGCTGACCTCGGGCGTCCAGTCGTCGAGTGCGAGGTAGTGCATGAGGAGGTCGCCGGAGACCCCGAAGTCGCCACCGATCGGCTGGCGGATGCGATGCCCGTAGAGGGCCCGGGTCAGCGGGTAGGTGACGGTGTTGGTGATCGTGCCGTCGTACTTGTAGCGGGCGTAGAGCGGCGCCACGAAGTCGTAGCCGCCCTTGAGGATGGGCCCGGCCAGCAACTCGATCCACTCGGGCACGATCGAGCGCAGGTCCGAATCCACCACGACCAGGGCCTGCACGTGGAGCGCATCGGCGATCTCGAAGATCGTGCGCAGCGCCGCGCCCTTGCCGCCGACCCCGTCGATCTCGGGGTAGGTCAGGCTGACCCGCTCGAGCTTGTTGGTCGGGCGGACGAGAAGGATCTGCTCGATGTAGTCGGGCGGCTCGGTCTCGACCACGACGCGGCCTGTTCCGTCGGGCGACCCGGCGTCCGAGTTGACGACGATCGGGTGGAGGTCCGGGAAGTACTGGACGAGCCCGGCCTGCGCGGCGCGCACGACATAACCGATCGTCGCCGCGTTCTTGAAACTCGGGATGCCGACCATGATATCGGCCCGGCCGAGCCGCTCTATCTCATCGCGGATGGCCGGTGAAAGCGCGGTCTGGGGCATTGGCCCAACCGTACCACCGTCAGCGGCGCGGCATCCCGGTGATCACCCAGTCGGGGTTCGGCGCGCCCGGCAGATAGCGGCTGTTGGCGGCCTTGTAGGTCAACCCGGCGAAGCCCATCGAACGCCACGAATTGACCCACGACTCGATCGGCGGACGGATGAACGCACCGACACGGACGAGGTCCGATTCGACGAGAACGGACTCGAGCAGGCGCCGGCGCTCCAGCAGCGGGACGTCGAGGAGTGAGGTGTCATCGAGCCACAGCAGGTCGGTCGCGACGAAGCTGACGGCTTCCTCGGACTCGAACGTATGCGCGGCGAGCGCCTCTTCCTTGAGGGTCATCGTGTCGACCGCGCGATTTCGTCTGAGGCCCACCAGACGACCGACCGAGGGCATCTCGTCGGGCCAGACGACGACCGCCGTCCCGTGCGCGGTCTGCTTGGTGAGGAAGCCGTCGAGGACGACGCCCACCGCCTGGACGGACGCGCCAAGGCCTTCGACGATGGTCGCCATCCCCTCGACCCGGTCGCCGTCGGCATCGACGAGACTGGCACCGCCGTCATCGACCGCGGCAAGCGCGCGGACGCCGGTCCACAGCGGCTCGACGAGCGGGTCGCGGACCTTCTGCGGCGCGCCGTTTCCGTAGGCCTGCGGCCGAAGCGTCATCAGGATCTGGTGCGGATCGCCTGAGGTGTCAGATTCGCCGGGGCGAGTTTCCTGCGTCATTGGCAAATCCTACCCGCCCGCAGGCCTCTATCATCGGCTCGTGACGAGCGCCGACTCTGCCGGCCCCGCTTCCCTTGCGGCGCCGCGTCGCGGGATGGCCGGCCTGACCCCGAGCGGACGGGCGATCGTGCCCATCGCCTGGGCGCTGTACGACTTCGCCAACACCATCTTCTCGTTCGCGGTCGTGTCGGTTGCGATGGGCCTCTACCTGGTCGACCAGTTCGGTGAGAAGGACGGGAACCTGTGGTTCTCGGTCGCGGTCGCCACGAGCGTCGGCATGAACGCGATCGTGTCGCCGATCCTCGGCGCGTTCTCGGACCGTGGGCCGGGCCGGATGCCGTTCCTTCTCTTCTTCACGGCGCTGTGCATCGCTGCCACGTTCTTCATCGCGGACCTGTCGCCGACCGTCGGTCTCGTGCTGTTCATCGTCGCGAACTTCGCCTACCAGGCGGCGCTCATCTATTACGACGCGACGCTTCGGACGGTCAGCTATCCGGCGACCCGCGGCAAGCTGTCGGGGCTGGGGACCGGGATCGGGTACTGCGGCACCGTCTTCGTCGGGTTGCTGATCTTCTTCCTCGATGTCCCGGTCGCGGATCGGTTCCGGCTGGCGGCCATCCTGTTCCTGGTGTTCTCGATCCCGATCTTCCTGGTCGTCCGCGAGGGTCGGATCGACGGGCAGAAGGCCATCACCCTCGCCGAAGTGCGCGACTCATTCGGACAGCTTCGGAGGTCGATCGCGCATGCCCGCGAGGTGCCTGGACTCGGACGGTTCCTCCTCGGCCGGTTCTTCTATTCGGATGCGGTGAACACGGTCATCGTGGTCATGAGCATCGTGACCACCGAGGTGTTCGGATTGTCCGACCGGGACACGGTACTGGTCCTGCTGCTGTTGACGGTCGTCGCTATCGCGATGAGCTTCGTGTGGGGAGCGCTCGTCGATCGGCTGGGCCCGAAGCGGACGCTCATCGTGGTCCTGACCTCGTGGGCGGTCGGACTCATCCTGGGCGGCGTCGCCATCGGGCTCGGACCCGCTGGCTTCGTTCTCTTCCTCGTCGCCGGGGCGATCCTGGGCTCCGGTCTCGGTGGCGTCCAGGTCGCGGACCGGGTCCTGATGGTCCGTCTCTCGCCGCCCGACAAGATCGGCGAGTTCTTCGGGATCTACGGGTTGGTCGGCAAAGGGTC
Organism: Thermomicrobiales bacterium; assembly: GCA_031360525.1. Classification (GTDB taxonomy): domain Bacteria; phylum Chloroflexota; class Limnocylindria; order Limnocylindrales; family CSP1-4; genus SPCO01. The sequence goes on along the minus strand of JANMBS010000583.1, from coordinate 10,522 downwards.
GCAGGTGGTCGGCCAGCTGCTCTACGGAGTCATCCTGTTCCTGTTCCTCGACTCGTTGGGCGACGGCGCATACCAGGTGGCAGTGCTGAGCCTGCTGGTCACGATGTTCGTCGGGCTCTGGCTGATCTGGCCCGTGCGCGACGACTGGGCGGGTTCCGGCGACGTGGTACTCGCTGCCGGGATGGGGCCGATCGCGCCGGTGGAGCGACACTAGCCCCTGCCGGCGGGCCGAGCGAGCCGCGCTGAAGCGGGCGGGCGAGCTGTACGGGTTTTCATCCTCGCACCTTGCAAGCCGGGTCGGGCACCCTTGCCCACGCAACGTCAGTGGTGCCTTTTCTGGGCCTCCCCGACTCGGAGTACATTGGGCGCCACGGACACGCGCGGCCTCTCGCCCCCTGGCGACTCATACAGGCAGGGCGAGAGGCCCTTCTGTGTCTGGGGCAGTCGTTCAGTCGCCGTAGCCGTCGGGGTTCGACAGGCGCCACGCCCATGCAGAGCCGACCATCGCCTCGAGGCTCGGTCGCGTTGGCCTCCAATCCAACAGCTCGGCCGCCCGATCGGCACGCGCGACAAGCACCGGCGGATCCCCCGGGCGACGCGGACCGACGGTGGACGGGATCGGATGCCCGACCACGGCCTCGGCAGCCGCGAGGACCTCGCGGACCGAGAACCCGCCGCCATTTCCGAGGTTGCACACGAGCGCGTCGCGCGTCCGACGATCGCCGAGGGCGGTCGCTTCGATCGCCCGGAGATGGGCGTCGGCCAGGTCGGCGACATGGATGTAGTCGCGGATGCACGTCCCGTCCGGCGTCGGGTAGTCGTCGCCGTAGACCGTGATGCTCCCGTTGCCTTCGGCGGCGAGCAGGACGTTCGGGATGAGGTGTGTTTCTGGGTCGTGGGACTCGCCCAGTCGTTCGGTCGCGCCGGCGACATTGAAGTAGCGCAGCGAGACGCTGCGCAGGCCGTAGGCGCGGCCGTACCAGGCAAGGGCACTCTCGAACGTGCGCTTCGATTCGCCGTACGGGTTGATCGGTCGGAGCGGGGCGTCCTCGGGAATCGGGGTCACGTCGGGGATCCCGTAGACGGCCGCGGTCGAGGAGAATACGAGGCGCTCGACCTGTGCGGTCCGCGCGGCCTCGAGGAGTGCAACGCCGCCCGCGACGTTGTCGCGGTAGTACTTGGACGGGTCGGCGATCGATTCAGCGACCAGCGAACGCGCCGCGCAATGGAGGATCGCCTCGATGCGTTCGGATTCAAGGAGGCTGGCCAAGGCGCCGGTGTCGGCGTACGAGCCCTGGTGGAGCGCAGCGCCCGGCGGTACGGCAGCGCGATGGCCGGTCGACAGGTCGTCGAGGACGACGACGTCATGACCGGCCCGCAGGAACGCCTCGGCCGAGACCGAACCGACGTAGCCGGCGCCGCCGGTGATCAGGATCCTCATGGAAGATCGCGTCGCATCGTCCGGCTGATGGATCGGGCCATATACCCGAGCCCGACGTTGACCCGCTGCATCGCCTCGTTGCCCTCCTGGGTCCAGGTCACGATCTCGCGGATGCCGGTGGCGGCCGCCCATGCGAGTTGGCGCCGCTTCAGGGCCGTCGCCAGGCCGCGGCCACGCCAGCGGCGGTCGACGACCGTAAGGCCATTCTCGGCCCGGCTGTTGTCGTCGGTCCATGCGTTCAGGCCGGCGTAACCGACGATGTTGCCGTGGTCCAGGGCCACCAACGTCCCGGCAGGCAGTGTGGCTTCGTCGCGCAGCCACTCGTCGATCGGGACGACGGCCGGGCCGGTCTTGAGGACCATGTCGGAATAGCCCTGCTGGGCGAGGGCGAACGAGCGCTGAAGCAGTTCCGGGCGCTGGGCGACCGTCCAGAACTCGACGCCCTCGTAGGGGGGAGCGGGCGGTTCGTCTCGGGTGAGGGCGCGCACCTGCTCTACTTGTCGATCGACCTCCTCGAATCCGTGACGGAGCGCGAAGGCATGCGACGCATCGTCCTCGACGTGGGCGCCGACAGACCCGAACGTGCGCTCGCCGAGGTGGTCGAGGAGCACGCGGAGGAGGGCGGAACCGACCCCCCGCCCACGGTGCTCGGGCAGGACCCGCGGCGCGACGAAGCCGCCTGTGACCTGCGAGCGGTCGGCCACGCCGCTCCCGATGACCAGGTCGCCCGATTCGGCGAGGAGCAGCAGGCGGTCGGGCCCTTCCTCGGCACGGAGCAGCTCGATCGTGTGGACGGACTCGTTCGGCAGCACGATGCGGCGAACGTCGTTCCACGCTTCGAGGTCGGCGTCGGTCATGGCGGGGCGGATGGCGATCCCGCGCTCAGTGATCACGCCGAAACGGTAAGACATCTGGTGCTGGTCGTGCCAGCCCCGAAGAGGCTGACGCCTAGCGGCCGAACAGGCGATCGAGGAACGAACGGCGGGGCCTCGGCGCGGGCGCTGGTTCGGAAGAGCCTTCCTGATCGCCAGGGATGTAGGCATCTGGAACAGCGGTCGTCGGTTCGGGTTCGAACGGCGGGGGCGGTTCCGCCTCGACTGGCGTTGAGCCCCACGGTGCCGCGGGCGCCGGCTCGGGTCCAGGTTCCGCGGCCGACTCAGGTTCGGGCTCAGGCTCGACCTCGACATCGAGTTCCGGCTCGAGATCGAGTTCGGCCTCGGCTTCTGCCGCGGCTGCGAGTTCCGGTTCGAGTACAGCGTTCGGTTCGGACTCGGCAGGCTCGGTCACGGCCTCGAGCTGGGGCGTGGTTTCGGCTTGCACGACGGCCCGCAGGTCCTGCTCCGGCCACGGCGTTGTTGCGGGCTCGACCACAGACTCCGGTTCGGGCTCGGCCACTGGTTCCGGCTCTGGCTCGGCCACCGCATCGGACTCGGGCTCGCGCTCGGCCTCGGGCTCGACAACAGCCTCCGCCTCGGCCTCGGGCTCGGCGCCCGCCTCAGCCTCCACGGCGGCTTCGGGCTCCGTGACGACTTCCCGCTCGGTGACGACTTCGGGCTCGGGCTCGGCCACGACTTTCGGCTCGGCTCCGGCCTCGGCCACCGCCTCGGCCGCCGGCTCCGCCACGGCCTTGGCTCGGGTTCGGGCTCGGCCTCGGTTGCCTCGGCCTCGGACGGCTTGGGGCTTTGGTTGAGGCTCCGGCTCGGCGGCCTCCGCCTCGGCGCCAGCGGCTCCCTCGAGCAGTGCCGCCGCATCGCGGTATTCGAGGATCTCCTCGAGGCGCGCCACCATGTTCTGGGCCGCGGGGTTCTCCGGGTCGATGGCGGCGGCCTTGCGTGCAAGCTCGAGCGCGCCCACCTCGTCGCCGCGGTCCAGCGTGACTCGAGCGAGCCCGACGACGGCGATCGAGTTCTGCGGGTCGGCCCGTGCGACCTGCTTGTAGAGGGTCTCGGCACGATCGAGCAACCCGACCGACAGCGCGCGTTCGGCCTGGAGCAGGATCTCGATCATCGGTCCTCCGTGAGCATGGCCTGGGCGAGGAGAAGCAGTGTCGGTCGGTCGTTCGCCGCCGGATCGGCGATGACCCGCTCGACGAGTGCGTCAAGGATGCGCCCGAGCAGCGGTCCTTGTTCGATCCCCAGGTCCGTCATCAGGTCCTCGCCGTCCACAACGAGTCCGCTCCGATCGAGGACCGCCTCGGCGGACAATTCGGTCGCGATCCGCGAACGCAGTTCATCGAGCCGCCCGGCGTTGGCGGGCAGCCCGGAGCCTACGTTATCCGCCGCCCGCAGCGCGAGCAGATCATCGACGAACCCGTCGCCGAGGGTCCGCAACTTGCCGATGAACCGCCGGACCGCCGCGTCTGACCAATTCGCCTCGTAACTGAACATGTGAAGGCGCACGAGTTCGACGACCCGGCTACGCACCGAGCGCGAGTGGTGCAGCCGGTCGAGGAACGCGCCGGCCAGGTCGGCCCCGACCGCGTCGTGACCGAGGAAGTGGCCGTCCGCGAACGTCGCCGGCTTGCCGATGTCATGGAGCAGCGCCCCCAGACGGACGGCCGGGCGTGTCGCCGGCGACGCATCGACCGCCCGCACGGTGTGATCCCAGAGGTCCTCGCCCGGGACCTTGTTCTGGGGGATGCCGCGCTGCGCCGCGAGTTCGGGCGAGATCGCCGCGAGCAGCCCCGTCTCCGACAGCAGGCGCAGCCCGATGGACGGCACGGGCGCTGCGAGAAGCTTGTCGAGCTCGGCGGCGATCCGCTCGCCCGACAGGTGGGCGACCAGCTCGGCGCGCGTCCGGATCCCGGCCAGCGTGTCCGTGTCCACCTCGAACTCGAGGGTCGTGGCGAGTCGGACGGCACGGATCATCCGCAGCGCGTCCTCCTCGAACCGCGTGGCCGGATCGCCGACCGCGCGCAGCAGGCGGGCCTGCGCGTCGAGGGCGCCGCCGTAAGGGTCGATGAGCGAAGGCGTCTCCCCCGGGCGACCACCCCAGGCCATGGCATTGACCGTGAAATCGCGACGGGCCAGGTCCGCCTCGATCGATTCGCCGAACTCGACCCGATGGGGACGGCGGAAATCCGCGTAGTCGTGGTCGATGCGGAACGTCGTGATCTCGAATCGCTCGCCGTCGCGGCGGACCGCGACGGTCCCGAACTGGTTCTCGTAGACCGCATCCGGGAAGAGCGCAACGATCTCATCGGGGAGTGCCTTCGAGGCAAGGTCCCAGTCGTCCGGCTCGCGCCCGAGCACGACGTCTCGCAGCGATCCTCCGACGACGTATGCGGCGTGGCCGGCCCCCCGGATCGTCCCCAGCAGGTCGTCGACGGCAGCCGGGATCGCTGCCTCGATCGCGGCCGACGGACCGGTCAGTTGCGACCCAGGAACAGGTACGAGCGCCACGCTTCGTTCCGCTCGTCCCCGAGGTACGGCGTGAACAGCGAGTAGATGTCGCTGCGCGGCTCGAACGCCGGGCGGAGGAGGCGAAGGCGGGCCTCCTCGAGCGTCTTGCCGCCCTTGCGGTGATTGCACGGCTTACAGGCGGCGACGAGGTTCTCCCAGGTATGTCCGCCGTTCCGGTGGCGCGGCACGACGTGGTCCAGGGTCAGGTCGTGGGACTGACGTCCGCAGTACTGGCATGTATGCCGGTCCCGCGCGAAGACCTCACGGCGCGAGAGCTTGACCCGCGGTCGCGGGCGGCGGATCTGGTACTGCAGCCGGATCACGGAGGGCGCGCGGTATTCGGTCCGCGGCGTCCGGATCACCTGGTGGTCGTACTCGATCACTTCGGCCTTTTCCCCGAAGACGAGGCGGAAGGCGCGAGGCAGGTTACAGACGTTGAGCGGTTCGTAGTTCTGGTTCAGAACGAGCACGACACCGTCCATCGGGCGGACGATAGCAGAACGTCCGGAACGTGCCGGGTCGTGTGGGGCACGGTGGGCCCGGCGCTCGCCGTCAGGCGCGGCCGGTCGCCGCCCCCGATGTGGGATCCCAGCCGCCGGCCTGGCCGACCTTGGTGGTGAGCGGACGACCCAGCGCGTCGGCGATGAAGCGGGCCGCGCTCAGGACCCCGCTGAGCGAGACGCCGCCGGTGTCCCAGCCCGAGGCATGAAGGAAGTAGACGAGGTCCTCAGTCGCGAGATTGCCGGCGGCCCCCGGCGCGTACGGGCAGCCGCCGGTCCCGCCCGCCGACGAATCGAAGCACCGAACACCGCCATCGAGGCCGGCCGCGACGTTCGCCAGCGCCGTCCCCCGGGTGTCGTGGAAATGGAAGGCGATACGCTCGACCGGGATGCCGGCCGCCACGGTCATCCCGGTCAGGGTCGCGACCTGGCCGGGTACGCCGACACCGATGGTGTCACCGAAGCACACTTCGTCGACGCCGAGGTCAAGCAGGCGCCGGGCGACCTCGACCGCGCGCGCGGGCTCGACACGCCCGCTGTACGGGCAGCCGAACGCAGTCGAGACGTAGCCGCGCCGCCACCAGCCGAGGTCGCCGGCGCGGGCCAGGACGGGCTCGAAGGCCGTCAGCGACTCGGCGACGGTCATCCCGATGTTGGCAGTCGTGAAGGCGTCGGTCGCCGCGGTGAAGACCGCGATGGCGTCGGCGCCGGCGGCCTCGGCTCGGGCCAGCCCATGCGAGTTCGGGACGAGGACGGGGTAGCGGACACCGCCCGCCCGTGGGAGGTCGCGCATGAGCTCGTCGGCGTCGGCGAGCTGCGGGATCGCTCTCGGGGCGACGAAGCTGGTCGCCTCGATCTCGCGCAGGCCGGCGTCTGCGAGCAGGCCGATGAAGCGCGATTTCGTCGCGGTCGGGATCGGCGTCGCCTCGTTCTGCAGGCCGTCGCGGGGGCCGACCTCGTAGATGCGGACGGTGTCGGTCATCGTCGGGCCGGCTCGCGTCGGCGGTCCCTTGCGGTCACCGTGTCAGACGAGCGGCGGGTCCATGGCCCGCTCGAGGCGGGCGACCTCGACCTCGATGCGACCGAGGAGGTCGATCGCGGCCACGTGCTCAGGACTCCCGTGGGCCGCGGCGTTCCGGCGGCGCCTGGTCTCGCGGTGGAGCGCGAGCAATGCATCCCGCGTCTGCGGCAGCGGCGCTTGATCGTGGATCGGGGCCGGATCGTTCGGGATCGCGGTCTTGCGCTGGGCCATGGCAACCTCCGTCGTCGAACCGTAGTGAGCCTACCCGAACCGCCGCTGTCAGGGTTCGACGACCGCCAGCAGCTGGCCACGCGTGACCTGGTCGGCCGGCCGGACCCGGACTTCGCCGACGCTACCGGCGATCGACGCGACCACGACGTGCTCCATCTTCATCGCCTCGAGGGTCACGATCGGGTCGCCGGCCGAGACGATCTGCCCGGCCGCGACGTGGACGGTCAGCACGGCCCCCGGCATCGGGGCGACGACCTCGGCCGGACCGGTCGTGCCGGTCACGACATGCGCCGCCGCGGCACGCGCCGCCGTATCGACATCGGGTGCCGCCGCGAGTCGGAAGGCGACGCTCCTCCCGGTAAGGTCGAGGTAGACGGTGTCGCCCGCCCGGACGGAGGCGAAGCCCAACCCTGGTTCCTGGTCCGGGCCTGCGGCTGCCCGGGGCTCGGTGACGTCCACCGAGCGGGTCGTGCCATCCGACGCGACTCGGACCGATCGAGACGCGTTGAGGCGCCAGCCGCCCGCCCAGGGATCCGTGGGATCCGGGTCTGCGACCAGCGTCGCGGCGGCACTCGCCCACGCTGCCTCGGGGACCTCGGTCGATTCGGCCCACGCGTCGGGTGGCCAGATCCGGGTCAGGACATCCGTCCGAGCCTGACCGTCGAGCACGACCGGCTGGCGCACCAGCCAGCGCAGGAACCGGAGGTTGGTCACGATCCCGAGCACGACGGTCGCATCGAGGGCGCCCGCCAGGCGCGCGAAGGCCGCCGCCCGATCCGGACCGGATGCGACGATCTTGGCGAGCATCGGGTCGAAGCGGCCACCGACCTCGCTGCCGAGCTCGATCCCGGCGTCGACACGGATCCCCTCGCCGACCGGCCAGCAAAGAGCCTCGATTCGCCCGGTCGCGGGCAGGAAGCCGTCCTCGGCGTCCTCGGCGTAGAGTCGGACCTCGACCGCGTGGCCGGTCCGAACGACGTCGCGCGAATCCACGACATCGAGTCGCTCGCCCGCGGCGATGCGCAGCTGGTCCGCGACCAGGTCGCGCCCGGTCACCGATTCCGTGACGGGGTGCTCGACCTGGAGCCGCGTATTCATCTCGAGGAAGGTCGGCCGGCCGTGACCGTCGAGCAGGAACTCGCAGGTGCCGGCGCTGACATAGCCGACGGCACGCCCGAGCGTGAGGGCTGCCTCCCCGAGCCGTTCGCGAAGAGCGTCGTCGACGGCCGGCGACGGTGTCTCTTCGAGGATTTTCTGGTGCCGGCGCTGGATCGAGCAGTCGCGCTCGCCGAGGTGGATGCCGGTCCCGTGGCCATCGAACAGCACCTGGATCTCGACGTGACGGGCGCCGACCACCAGGCGCTCGAGAATGAGCCGATCGTCGCCGAAGGCGGCCGCCGCCTCACGCCGGGCTGCGGCGATCGCATCGGGGAGTGCTTCCGGGCCACGGACCGTGCGCATGCCCTTGCCGCCACCACCGGCCGAGGGCTTGACCAGCAGGGGGAATCCCACCTTTTCGGCCGCCGCGATGAGCGTGCCGTCCGCTTGGTCAGGGTCGTCATAGCCGGCCAGGACCGGAATCCCGAGCGAGGCTGCCAGCCGGCGAGCCGCGGCCTTGTCGCCCATCAGTCGGATCGCCTCCGAGGGCGGCCCGACCCAGCGGATCCCGGCCGCGACGACCGCCTCGGCGAAGTCCGCGTTCTCGGCGAGGAACCCGAAGCCGGGGTGAAGCGCGTCCGCGCCGGCGGCCCGCGCGGCACCCACGACCGCAGCGACGTCGAGCAGGTCGAGGGCATCCGGGCCATCGGTTTCCGGCACGACCGACCGGATCCCGAGGCGCTCGCAGGTTCGCGTGATGCGGACGGCGAACTCGCCGCGATTGGCGATGAACAGGGTGCGGATGGGCGCCGTGGGTACCCCTTCGGGGGCGACGGAGGCGGCCGACGCCACCAACGCGTCAATCGCGTCACTCGCGACACGCCAGCGACCGCCAACGCGCCGCGCGGGGAGGCGACCACTCGCGATCCAGCGCTGGACGGAGCGGGTGGTTGCCCCGACTCGTGCTGCGGCCTGGCTTGGACTCAGTTCCTCGGACATCGATGTCGCGATCGTCGCATATCACGCCCCAAGTCGTCGTCCCAAGTGCCGCGGCACCCGCGAGGCGTCCTACGGGTCAGGCGTCCAGGCCGGTCGACGTTTCTCGGTGAATGCGCGAAATCCCTCCTGCGCCTCCTCGCTCGTGCGCTGCCGGGCGATGACCCGTGCCGTGTGCCACTTGGACGATCCGTGGCCGAGTCCACGGACCTCGCGGACGATCGCCTTTGCCGCTCGCGCCGCCGTCGGACCGGCCGCGAGCAGGTCGGCGACGGCCGACCCGACGGCGTCGTCGAGCGCCGTTTCCCCCTCGACGATCTCGTGGACCAGCCCGATCCGCGCCGCGCGCGTGGCATCGAACCGACGACCGCCGGGGAACAGAGCCCGCGCGTGGCTCTCGCCGATCTTCGCGATCACGAACGGACTGATGACCGCCGGCAGGATCCCCAGACGCGTCTCGGTGAACCCGAACCGCGTACCGGATTCCGCGATGACAAGGTCGGCGACGGCACACAGCCCCATCCCGCCCCCGAGAGCAGACCCGTGGACACGGGCGATGACCGGCGCCGGACAGGTGTCGATCGTCTCGAACATGTCGGCCATCGCCATCGCGTCCTGTTCGTTCCCCTCGGTGTCGAGGCTGATCGCGGCACGCATCCAGGCGAGGTCTGCTCCTGCACAGAAGGACGGGCCGTCGCCGGCCAGGACCACGGCCCGGAGCTCGGTCGGTGCTTCCCGGGCGAGCATCGCGAAAGCCGTTCGCAGTTCCGCGATAAGGCTCGCATCGAAGGCGTTGTGGATCTCCGGCCGAGCCAGCGTCACCCGCGCCACGACGCCCGCGGGTCCCGTCCGCTCGACGCGCAGGCTGCCTTTCGAGGAGGCACTCACGGGCGCATCGTACGGCACCTGACCGCCCCTTTCGTCCGGGAGGCAGCACAGGTCGTCGCTGCTAGGCTCGCGAGCGTGGAAGCGGCCGAGACCTGATCGATGGGCCCGTGGGACCCGAATTGGCGGCCGGACCCGACCGGACGCCGGCTCGAGACGATCCGTGTGGCCCGCCGCGGCGCCCTCGCGGCGGCCGTCATCTTCGGCGCCCTCGAGATCGTGGCCACGGCCGCGTCCGTCCCAGCCGGCTCGACGTTTTCGGGATCGGCGCCCCTCCTCGGGTTGGGGTTGGCCCTCTTCAGTCTGCCGGCTCTCGCGCTGCTCGGGGCAGGGCTGACCTCGGCCGCTCTCGGCACGCCGTCGACGGCGGCCAGTGCCGGACTGGCGATGGGCGTCGGGGTCCCGGTCGCGGCGGTCACGTCGGCGATGATCGGAGCCTTCGTGCTCGTCGGGCTCCTTGGGGCGTCGACCGGTCACGCTGATGGCACGAACGCGGCCGGGGTCCTGCTGCGGGTCGGGGTGACCGCCGCGGTCCGCATCTCACCGCTGATCGCGGTGGCGTCGGTGGTCTGGGTCCTGCTTGTCCGGCGACTCGGCCGGCCTCTGGCGACGACCGGACCAGCTCGTCGCGAGGGCCGCGGCCTGTCGTGGCTCAGGCGAGGACGCGGACCTCGTCGCCGAGACGGATGACGCCGGGCTGCTCGACCTCGCCGTACACGCCGAACATGAGGTCCTTGCCGTCGACCTGACCCCGGTATTCCTTGATCGCCCGCAGCGTGTCGAGATCGCGCTGACCCGTTCCGGGATCGTGGGTCGTCATCGCGCAGCGCGGCACCGGAGCGCTGATCCCCAGGATCGTCTCGCCCAGACCGATCCGGCAGCCGATCCAGGTGTCCTCCTCGTGGGCATCGCCACCATCGAGCTCGATCAGCATGCGGAATCGCCGTGC
>JANMBS010000494.1:0-2846 GCA_031360525.1 Thermomicrobiales bacterium | reverse complement strand
ACCGCAGCGAGCGCACCTCAAGGTGCGTGAGCGAGGAGCGCAGGCGACAACGCCGCGATGGCACCCGATCCGGCGCCGCGTCAGTCGTTGTAGAGCCGTTCCTCGATGAGCTTCTCCTGGACGGTGCGCCCGTTCGGATCGAAGCAGCTGAACTCGAAGTGCTTCTCGAACTCGAGGTCCACGTTGTCCTGGCCGCCGCGGTTCTTCTCGACCGAGACGATCACCCAGTCACGGAAGCGCTGCGCCTGGTAGGGGTTGAATTCGATGTTGACCTTGGCCACGATGTGGTACTTCTCGTTCATGATCAGGATGATGTCGGCTTCGTAGTTGATCGCCGACGAACCGCGCAGGTGGAAGTTGCGCAGGCGCGAGGCCTTCAGCCCTTCCTTGTCGGCGGCCACGATGCAGACGGTCGGCACGTCCTCGGACAGCGCGATGTCCTTGAGCCCGTTGACCAGGTAGGTGACCTTCTCGGTCTCGTTCTCGGGCTCGGGGATCTGCGGAACCTTCTGGAGGTAGTCGACGAAGAGCACCAGGCGCCGGTCGCCCGACAGGCGACGGTGTTCCTGGACGAGCTTGCGGATGTTGTCGATCGTGCTGGCCGTCTGTGAGCCGCGCATCAGGAAGAGGTTCTGGCCGTAGCGGGCGATGCGGTCCATCGACGGTCGCAGGCGCGGGTTGTTGGCCATCTGGGCGTTCGCTTCACCCTCGGCCATCCAGGTCCCGAGGATCTCCTTGCGAACGTCCTGGATCTTGATCGCGCCGGTCTTGTGCGGAAGGTGGGCGAGCGCCGACTCCATGGCGATCAGACGATTGAGCAAGTACTGCTCGTCGTGCTCGAAGCAGATGTAGAGGACGTTGGCCTGGCCTCCGGACGCGACGTTGCGCGCCATCTGGAGGGCCATGGTGGTCTTGCCGGTGCCCTGGGCGCCCCCGATCAGCAGCAGCTCACCGGTCCGCAGGCCGCTCCCGATGGTCTTGTCGAGCGGTGTGAATCCGAGCGGCACGGGCTGATACTGGGCCATCTGGCCAGTACTGACCTTGTCGTTGAGGTCGACCAGGACATCGAGCGCGGAACGGGGCCTCAGGCTGCCGTTGGCGGTCTCGAGCTGCCACGCGGGCGCGGTCGGGGTCGCGGCCGGCGCCGGGCTCGGCGCGGCGGGTACGGTGCTCTGCGGTGCGTAAGCGGTCTTCGTTGCGTCCGGAGCTTCTGTGCTCACGTGAATGGGTCCTCCCGGATGGCTGCGTCGGCGCATCGTAGCACCGAGAATCGGGCCGAACAGCCATCCGAACGTACCATTTCCACACAGGCCCGAGCGGCGGTCTCAGCGCGGCAGATCGACCGATTCGTCGAACATCCGGGCTATGGCTCGGATGCTCGTTTCGTAGTTGCGCAGGTCCATCCACTCGTTCGGCGCATGGGCGTTCTCGTCCGGCGGCGTGAAGCCCATCAGCACGACCGGGAGCCCGAGGATCGAGGCGAAACTGGCACAGACTGGGATCGAGCCGCCTTCGCGGATGTAGACCGGGGCCTGGCCGAAGGTCGCCTCGAGCGCCCGCGCGGCCGCCTGGGTCGCCGGGTGGCCCATCGGGGTCAGGCTCGGGAGACCCCCGCCGAGGTACTGGACGGTGGTCGTCACGCCGGGCGGTGCGATCTGCTCGACGTAGGCGCGGAACGCCTCGAAGATACGGTCGGGATCCTGGGCCGTCACCAGCCGGCAGCTGACCTTGGCATGGGCGTGAGCCGGGATGATGGTCTTGCTGCCCTCGCCTTCGAAGCCGCCCCACAGACCGTTGACGTCCAGCGTCGGGCGAGCGGCGCGCCGCTCGAGGGTCGTAAAGCCGACCTCGCCGACCAGCGCCGGGAGCCCCAGGTGTTCCTGGTACGCGGCCTCGTCGAACGGCAGCGCCGCGAGGGCCGCCCGATCCGTTTCGGAGAGCGGCACGACGTCGTCGTAGAAACCGGGGACCCGGATCCGCCCGTCCGGGCCCTTCAGGGCGGCGATGATCGTGGCCAGCGCGTTGGCCGGGTTCTGGACGGCCCCGCCGTAGCTCCCGGAGTGGAGGTCGACCGCGGTCCCGATGACATCGATCTGGGCGTACATCAGCCCGCGCAGGCTGAGCGTGATCGCCGGCCGGTTGCCTTCGAAGAAGCCCGTGTCGCTGATGATCGCGACATCCGCCGCGAGTCGGTGGCGTTCGGACTCAAGCCAGTCGTCGAGGTGGACGGACGAGGATTCCTCCTCGCCCTCGAAGACGTACTTCACGTTGATCGGGAGCTGGCCACGCGACGCCAACAGGGCGCCGGCGGCCATCACGTGGGCGTGGACCTGGCCTTTGTCGTCGGCGGCGCCCCGGGCGAGGATCCGATCGCCGACGACGACCGGATCGAACGGCGGCGAGGTCCACAACTCGAGCGGGTCGACCGGCTGGACGTCGTAGTGGCCGTAGACGAGGATGGTCGGGGCGTCAGGGGCGTGCAGCCAGTCGGCATAGACGATGGGCGGCCCACCGGTCTCCACCGCTTCCGCGTGTTCGAGCCCGGCGGCGGTCAGGGCGTCGCGAAGCCAGTGGGCTGCGGCCCGGCAGTCGCCGAGGTGCTCAGGCAACGCCGAGATGCTCGGGATCCGAAGGAACGCCTTGTACGACTCGAGTCGGGCGTCCCTGGTGTCGTCCAGGTGCATTTCCAGGGCGGCGTCAGTGGTGAGCATGGGCGGCATTGTACGGAGCGGCCCGGTCCTCGGCCGCCCCGTCCCGGAATCGAAACGAGCGGGCCGTCGCCAGCCCGCTCGTCGACATGTTCTCTGGGCGCCGCCCGAGGATCAGGCCGGCTGCGGGTTGGCGTC
>JANMBS010000484.1:0-3055 GCA_031360525.1 Thermomicrobiales bacterium | reverse complement strand
TCCTTCATCCGCTCGAAGATCAGGATGTTTGCGTCGACCGCCATGCCGACCGAGAGCACGAAGCCGGCGATCCCGGCCAGGGTCAAGGTCACCGGCACGAGCCGGAAGATGGCGTACATCACCAGCGTGTAGTAGATCAGCGCGAAGCTCGCCACGAGGCCCGGCAGCCGGTAGTAGATGAGCATGAACAGGAGCACCAGCGAGATGCCGATGAGGCCGGCCAGGACCGTCTGGACCAGGAATTGGCTGCCCAACGTGGCGCTGATGGTCTCGCTCGAGAGCGCGGTGATCGGGAACGGCAGCGAGCCGAACTTGAGGATCGTCACCAGGTTCGAGGCGTCCTTGGCATTGAAGCCGGCAAGCCCGCCACCGGTGATCTGGACATTCCCGTTCGGGATCGCGTTCTGGATGACGGGCGCCGAGACGACCGCGCCATCGAGGGTGATCGCGAAGTAGCTCCCGACGTTCTTGGAGGTGTAATCGCCGAACAGGCTCGCGCCCTGCGACTTCAGCACGAAGTCGACCGCGGGGCGACCGTTCTGGTCGGTGCCGACGGTCGCGGACGAGACCTGGTCGCCGCTGAACAGGGGCGGGTACTGCTTGAGGTCGAGTTGCTGGCCCTCGCTCGTCTGCGTCGAGCCGAGCGGGACGAAGTCGAGACGGCCGGTCTGGCCGACCAGCCTGCGCACGGCTTCGGGATCGGTGACACCCGGCAACTCCACGACCACGCGGTCGGCGCCCTGGGTGGTCACGACCGGCTCGGAGACGCCCGTGGTGTTCACGCGGCGCTCGACGATGTCCTTGATGACAGCCATGTCGCCGGGTGTCGGCGATTTGCCCTCGACCGGCAGCGCCTGATATTCGACGCGCAGGCCACCCTCGAGATCGAGGCCCAACTTCGTCACGACCGTGCGCCATGTCCCGTCGGCGCTCTGCGAGTCGGGGAGCTGGAGGTTGGGGAAGAAATCGATAAAGAGGGCGAAGATCCCGATGAGCAGGATGAGGATCGGACCGGCTTTACGCATCGATGGGCGATGGTACACGGAACGGTGGCTGACCGCCGCCGACTGGGCGGCACAGGACGAGGGGCGGCGACCGGCCGCGCCGCCGCGATCCTCGGTCAGGCCTCGAGCGTGGCCTTGATCCGGGCGGCCAGCGACCGGCCGATCCCTGGCACGGCGGCGATCTGCTCCACCGGCGCATCGCGGACGCGCTTGATCGAGCCGAACACCTTGAGCAGCTCGCGCTTGCGCTTCGGGCCGACGCCGGGCAGGTCGTCGAACGCGGAGCGCACGCTCCGGCGCGCTCGCAGGTCGCGGTGGTAGGTGATCGCGAAGCGGTGCGCCTCGTCGCGCAGGCGCTGGACCAGGTAGAGGGCGGGTGACGTCGCCGGCAGCAGGATCGGGTCGGTCCGGTCCGGGAGGAACAGCTCCTCGCGCTCCTTGGCCAAACCGGCCAGCGGCAAGTCGTGCAGGCCGAGCTCGTCGAGAACGACCTTCGCAGCGCTCACCTGGCCCTTCCCGCCATCGACGATGACCAGGTCCGGCATCGCCCAGCGGCGCGCCTCCTCGACGCCCTCCTCGCCCGTCCGCACAGACCGGAATCGGCGGCGGAGGACCTCCTGGTGGCTGGCGAAGTCATTGGGGCCCTGGACGGTCTTGATCCGGAAGCGGCGGTACTCCCCGGACCGCGGCTTGCCGTCCTCGAACACGACCATGCTCCCGACGGACTCGCTGCCCTGGAAGTTGCTGATGTCATAGCACTCGATACGCAGCGGCGGACCGGGCAGGCCGAGCGCATCGGCGAGTTCCTCGAGGGCGGCCAGGGTCTTCCCCTCGTCCGCGAGCCAGCGGGCCTGCTCGCGGGCGAGGGTCTCGCCGGCGTTGCGGGTGGCGAGGACCAGGAGCTCACGCCTCTCCCCGCGCTGCGGGACGCGGAGGTGGACGGGCCCGCCGCGACGCTGGGCGAGGAATGCCTCGAGGACCACGGTCTCGGCGATGACCGCCGGCACATGGACCTCGCGCGGGATCGAGCCGGCCCGGGCGTAGTACTGCTCAAGGAAGCTGGTCAGGACCTCGTCATCGGTCGCCTCGCGGGCGGCATCGAGCAGGAAGACGTCGCGCCCGATCATCTTGCCGTCGCGGATCACGAACAGCGTCATCGCCGCCTGGTTGTCCTGGCGCGCCATCCCCACGAGGTCGAGCTCGGTGCGCGCGAAGGCGGCCATCTTCTGGCTCTCCATCGTTCGCTCGATGGCCCGGATCTTGTCGCGGTGCTGGGCCGCCCGTTCGTAGTCCTGCTTCTGCGATGCCGCCGCCATCTCGCGCTGCAGCGCCTTGACCAGCGTCTCCTGCCGCCCTTCGAGGAAGAGCTCGACCTGTTCGATGTCGGCTCGATAGTCGTCCCTCGAGATGGCCTCGATGCACGGGCCCTGGCAACGCTTGATGTGGTACAGCAGGCACGGCCGCTGGAGCGCCCGCTC
The DNA here is from genome assembly GCA_031360525.1 of Thermomicrobiales bacterium. Classification (GTDB taxonomy): domain Bacteria; phylum Chloroflexota; class Limnocylindria; order Limnocylindrales; family CSP1-4; genus SPCO01. The sequence continues at coordinate 573 of JANMBS010000484.1, read as the reverse complement.
GCCATCCTTGATGTCAATCGTGCAGGTTCGGAACGGGAACAGGCGACGGACGAGATTCATCGACTCGTCGACGCTCGAGGCGGAGGCGTACGGGCCGAAGTAGCGGCTGCCGTCGTTGACGAGCTTGCGGGTCCGTTCGACCCGAGGGAAGTCGTCCCCGAGCGTGACCTTGATGTAGGGGTAGCTCTTGTCGTCCTTGAGCCGAACGTTGAAACGCGGCTTGAACCGCTTGATCAGGTTCGCCTCGAGGAGGAGCGCCTCGGAGACGCTGTCGGTCTCGGTGACCTCGACGTCGGCGACGCGATCGATGACCGAGCGGATCCGGTGGATCTCACCGCCGGCGGCTTGCTTCTGCCAATAGCTCCGCACGCGGTTGCGCAGGCTCTGCGCCTTGCCCACATACAGGACATCGCCCCGGGTGTCCTTCATGAGGTACACGCCGGGGCGGTCCGGAAGTCGCTTGAGGGTCGCCTCGAGTTCGGGGGTCACGCCCCGATGCTAGGGCAAGACGGCCAGAACGTGCTCCCGGCGACCTGCCGAAGGCCGGCGGGCGACCTGCCGAAGGCCGGCGGG
>JANMBS010000410.1:0-3329 GCA_031360525.1 Thermomicrobiales bacterium | reverse complement strand
CAGCCCGCGCCGGCCGGGCGCGTAGATGCTCTCGGGGTCCTTGACCATCAGGCCCTCGTTGCGCCGGCCGCGGGAATCGGCGAAGGCGGCCTCGACCGCGTCGACATCGGACGCGGCGATCAGGTGCGAGCGGGCGAACCGCCCGCCGTCGGTGGCCAGCGGGAGCTCGAGCGCATCGAGGCGAGCGCGCCGTTCGGACAACGGCAGGCGCAGCAGCGGTTCGACCGGCTTCCCACCGCCAGGTCCGACCGCCAGCGCGTCGAAGGCAACGAAGATGACGGGCACCTCGGCCTGGATCGCCGCTGACGGCGCCTTGCGCCCGAGCCGGCCCTGGAGCGCGATGAACGGCAGGACAGTGCCATCGCGCCAGCCGAGGATCTCGCCGTCGAGGATGCCGTCCCAGGGCAGGCCCATGGACGCCTCGACGACCTCCGGGTAGCCGCTGCTGATGTCGTGCAGGTCGCGCGAGAAGAGGCGGACCTCCCGGCCGCGCTTGTGGAGCTGCGCGCGGATCCCGTCGTACTTGTCCTCGACCCAGACCTCGGGACCGAGGCGCGTGATGATCTCGGTTGCGTCCTCGGCGGGAGAGGCGAGCATGAACTTGAGCGGGTGAAAGAGTGCCAGCGAGGCCGTCACGAGGCCGTCGTCGCGGGCGAGAGCCGCTAGCCGTCCGAAGTCGCCGACGAGCATCCCGGCCCACTTCACGTCGTCGAGCGGCCGGTCGAAGGCGCGCGCGATGCCCGCCTCGACGAGACCCTCGCGCAGGCCGATGCGAAGGTCGCCACCGAGGACCTTGACGATGTACTTGGCGGTCATCGGGTCGGAGCGTTCGAGGAGGCTCCGCAGGACCGCCGACTTCTTCGCGGCGCCGGATGCCGCCTCGATCTCGCCGAACGCGGCGGACACCTCGGGGAGTGTCGGGCTCGACTCGGGCGGAGGGACATGGCCGGCCGTCCGCAGTACCTCGGCCACCGCGATCCCGAGGTCCGACGAGCGGTCGTAGGCCTCGGCCAGCGCCGCGCGGGGGACCTGTCCGAGGTCGGTGACGGTCGTCGCGATCGCCGACCAGCCGAGACCCGCGGCGCGCTGGTCGGCCTCGGCGAACGGCCGGCCGGTGAGGAACACCGTCGCGACCGGCAATTCCTCGGGGGTCAGGGTGCGGAGGTAATCGGCGACGAGGGCGGTCTTCTCGGACGTTCGAGTGGTCGCCGCGAGGCGCTCGGCCAGCTCGCTCCAGCGACGCATGCGGTCGATGGTATACCGTGCCGAGAATGGTGCAGCGGAGATGGTTTCCGGAGGCATTGATCGGCTCGCGGGTCGTGCTGCGCCGGCACGCCCCGGGAAATATCGCCGCGTTCCTGCGCTGGTACGCAGACCCCGAGGTCGCCCGACTGGCGCGCTACCAGGCGACGCCGATGCGACCGGAGGAGATCGAACGTTTCTTCGCGGCGCGCGTGGTGGGGCCCGACGCATTGGCGATGGCCGTCCACGAGAAGGCGACCGATCGCCTCGTCGGCACCTGCGCCTTCAGCCAGCTCGACGGCGAGAACGGCTCGGCGCTCTACCACATCACGATCGGCGAATCGGATGCGTGGGGGAAGGGCTACGGCACGGAGGCCACGCGATTGATGCTCGATCACGCGTTCGGGACGCTCGGGTTGCACCGGATCGCGCTCTACGTCTTCGAATTCAACGAACGGGCGATCCGCGCCTACAAGCGCTGCGGCTTCGTGGTCGAGGGCCGGTCGCGCGAGTCGATCTGGCGCGACGGTCAGTGGTGGGACGAGATGGCGATGAGCGTCCTCGAATCGGACTGGCGGGCACGACGGGACGCACTGGCCGAGGCGGCCGCGCCGGAGATCACAGCGGCGGAGGAGGTGGCCGACGGCGAGCCGATCGAGGTCGGATCGTCGAGGCGATCGGGCCGATCCCTGGGGCGATGGCGATGATCAGTCATGGCCCCGCTGCGGACGCGGCACGGGCCGACGTCCGCGAGCTCATCGCGGCAAAGGGCCACACCGTCGACAACGCCAGGGCGGTGGTCGCCCGGCTGGACGCCGCCTTCACCGCGGGCGACCTGGTACGGACCCCTGCGATGATCCAGTACCTCGACGACCTGATGCAGGCGCTTGACCAGGACGAGGGCGAAAAACTCGGCGGCAAGAGCGCCGAGGCCGCCCGGTTCATCCTGCGTGCGGTCGGCCGGGAGCTGGACCAGGCATAGCGGCCGCGCCCATTGCGCCCATACTCGTCTTCGCCCGGAGGTGCCTGGACGGAGGCGCGCGATGATCAAACTCTGGAGCGAGCTGCCACGCGCACGATCGCGGGAGCTGCTCGCCGACTTGACGACGCTCATCTGGGTCGTCTTCTGGGCGATCGTCGTCTGGCGGTTGTTCGTGTTCCTATCGAGCTTTGCGCAGGCCGGTCGATCGGTCCAGGCCGGCGGCCAGACGATGGTCCAGGGCGGGCGCGACCTCGGTGAGTCGCTCGCCGGGCTGCCGCTCGTCGGCTCGCAGGCCCGTGATATCGCCCGCGATGCGTTCGCCGGGGCCGGGACGCCGCTGGTTTCGTTCGGGGGCGAGCTCGAGCGCTTCATCTTCGTGATCGCGTTCGCGCTCGCGGGGCTGCTCGCGATCGTCACGCTCCAGCCCTGGCTCTCCCGCTACCTGCCGTGGCGGGTCGGTCGCGTGCGGCGCGTGCGAGCGGCTCATCAGGCCATCCGCACGGGTTCCGACCTGTCCGACCCCGACACGCAGCGGCTCCTGGCGATGCGCGCGGTCAGCCGGCTCGACTACGCCGACCTCCTCGAGTACACCCCGGACCCTCTCGGCGACTGGGCTGGCGGTCGCCACGAGGCGCTCGCCCGAGCCGAACTCGCAAGCCAGGGATTGGACGCCTGAAGCAATGGTTTCCGGGCGGGGTCGAGGGCGGCGTCGCGACGCGCCCCTGGTCCCCGGCCCTACACTTCGGGTTCGACCGAATCCACCTGGAGGCCCAACGACCATGTCCGCTGTGAAGCTCGGGATCCTGCTCTGGACACAGGGCGCGACCTGGCCCGAGATGCTCGATGCCGCCAAGCGGGTGGATCGACTCGGGTACGCCCACCTGTGGACCTGGGACCACCTCTACGCGATCTTCGGCGACCCGTATCAGCCGATCTTCGAGGGCTGGTCGCTCCTCAGCGCGTGGGCTCGCGAGACGGACAGGACGCGAGTCGGCCTGCTCGTCGGGGCGAACACGTTCCGCAATCCGGGCCTCGTCGCCAAGACCGCCGCGACGCTGGACCACGTCAGCGACGGGCGGGCGATCCTCGGCATCGGCGGGGCGTG
>JANMBS010000404.1:0-2430 GCA_031360525.1 Thermomicrobiales bacterium | reverse complement strand
GTTCGTACCTGGTGTTGGCGACCCGCAAGGGCATCGTCAAGAAGACCCCACTCGAGCAGTTCGAGAAGGTCCGCTCGTCGGGAATCCGGGCGATCTTCCTGCGCGATGACGACGAGCTGGCGTGGGTCGAGGTCTCGCCCGGCGTGGTTGACTTCATCATCGCCACCGCCCAAGGCAAGCTCGCGCGCTTCTCAGAGGGCGAGGTCCGGGCGATGGGTCGAGACGCCGCCGGCGTCATCGGCATCCGGCTCGCCCGCAAGGGCGACTCGGTCGTCGGCATGAGCGTCGTCCAGCCCGACAGCGACACCTGGTCCTCACCGAGACCGGTTACGGCAAGCGCGTCCCGCTGACGGAGTTCCGCCGCAAGCACCGTGGCGGCCAGGGCGTCGGCCTCATCAGCCTCGAGGGCCGCAAGACCGGCGACGTCGCCGCGGTCCAGCAGGTGACCGAGGAGGACGAGGAGCTCCTGCTCATCAGTGCCGGCGGCCAGGTGATCCGGACCGAGACCAACACCATCAACCGCTACTCGCCCCATGCCCGCGGTGTCATCGTCATGCGCCTCGCCGAAGGGGACCGGGTCGTCGCCATCGCCGCGTTCCGCGCCGGACTTGCAGAGCAGGACGGCATGGGCGACGATGGCGAACCTGGATCGGACGGCACGAGCCCCACCGGCCCGGGAACAGTTGGATGAGGTCGAGATGACGGCCTTCTCGGCGTTCGGCGGACGGGAGGCGGCTGGCTTGTACGCGGACCAGTTCGAGATCTACCACGGCAACTCGAACCCGGATCTCGCCCGGAAGATCAGCCGCTACCTCGGCAGCGAGCCGGGCAAGCTGGAGGTCTTCCAGTTCGCCAACGAGAACATCTTCGTCAAGATCCTCGAGAACGTCCGCGAGAAGGACGTCTTCCTCGTCCAGCCGACCTGCCACCCGGTCAACCAGTCGATCATGGAACTGCTGATCATGATCGACGCCTTCAAGCGGGCCAGCGCTGGCCGGATCACCGCGGTCATCCCCTACTACGCGTATGGCCGCTCGGACAAGAAGGACCAGCCGCGCGTCCCGATCACGGCCCGGCTGATCGCCGACATGATCACCGTCGCCGGCGCCGACCGCGTCCTGACCATGGACCTCCACCAGGGCCAGATCCAGGGCTTCTTCAACATCCCCGTCGACGAGCTGACCGCCGTCCACATGCTCTCGAACTACTACCGCCACAAGAACATCGAGAACCCGGTCGTCGTCACCGACCTCGGCTTCGCCAAGCGCGCCCGCGCGTTCGCCGAGCTGCTCGATGCACCGCTGGCGATCATCGAGAAGCGGCGGGTCGGCAACCTCGATCGGGCCGAATTGATGAACGTCATCGGCGACGTGAGGGGCAAGCGCGCGATCATCGTGGACGACGAGATCGATACCGCCGGCACGCTCGTCGAGATCACCCGCGCCCTCGAGCGCGAGGGTGTGACGGAGATCTATGCCTGCGCGACTCACGGGGTCCTGAGCGATCCGGCGGTCGACCGCATCGCGGCCTCGAGCCTGCGCGAGGTCGTCCTGACCGACTCGGTACCGCTCCCCGAGCGCAAGCGCCTGGCCAAGATCACGACGCTCTCGGTCGCGCCGCTCATCGGCGAGGCGATCCGACGCATCCACCGCGGCGAATCGGTCGGCGCACTGTTCTCGAGCGAGGTCTCGCTAACTCAGGAGATGGTCCTCTGGGAGGGCGGGGACGAAGGCACCATCGACACGCGCGGCGGCGAGCCGGGCGACGACGCGGAGCCTCCCATAGCGGACTCGTCGATCGACGCTCACGCGGCGTCCGCCCAGACCGGCGAGCGATGACGCTCAAGCTCCATCGCCCGGACGGCGATGGCGGCCTCGAACCGCGACAAGTCGTCGAGCCAGACTGGCGCTCGCAGCTCGAGTCGCCGCGCTGGGGCTCGGCCCTCGCACGTGACCGCCTGCCCGGCTTGAAGAACCCGGAGATGAACCCGACCTCGCGGCTGCGCTCGGTTCTGTTCTGGCTGGGCCTGGGCGTGGCGACATTCCTGCTGCTCGTCGTCGGCTACGGCAGCGGGTTCTGGAAGCTGTCCTCGGGGTCCGAGCGGGCGCAGCCGTCGCCCAGTCCGGCCGCGGTCGTCATCGAGCACAGGGTCAGCTGACCGGATCTCGGCGCAACCTCCCCTATACTTGACGCCAAATGCGCTTCCTGAACAGATTCGTCGACTCGAACGACCGCGAGATCCGACGCCTTCAGCCGATGGTCGACGAGACGAGTGCCCTCGAGGCGGAGTACGAGGCCCTCTCCGATGAGGAGATTCGCGCCCACTTCGCCGAGCTCCGGGCGGAGATCGCCGAGGTCACCGAGCCCGACGAGCCGTCCGAGGACGAACTCCGCCATCCCGATCTCGAGCGCCGCCGCGAACTGAAGAAG
>JANMBS010000370.1:0-2214 GCA_031360525.1 Thermomicrobiales bacterium | reverse complement strand
CGCGGCCCTGGTTTTCGGGGCTGTGGACGGCTGAGGAGAGCCTCGGCGGCGTCGTTCTTCCCAGCAGAACAAACTCGACTTTCTGGCGTCATCCTCGCTACGGATCGACCTTGGCGCAGGGTTCCCGAGCGTGGATCTGCGACGCGCGCCGGTCAGATTCGTTCCAGCCACCGGCCTCGTTCGGCTGGACGGCCCCATTCCTGCTCAAGGCGCACTCGCAACCCTCGATTTGTTCTTCCAGGGAGAACATCTGGCCCGGCGCGGGCCACCGGAGCGGGACGCTCGGCGGCGGCGGGTCAGCGCGGGTGCGCCCCGCCCGGCACCATCCCACCGGTCGGGTTCGACGGCGCCTGCCCAGCGACAGAGTCGAATGCCCCGGCGCGGCCCCAGGCCAGGGCGCCGAGACCGGCGAGCAGGGTGAGGACACCACCCAGTGCGATCGCGATCGGCACCCCGAAGGCCGATGCGACTGCGCCCATCGCCAGGCCGCCGATCGGGACCGAGGCGCTGAACACGGTCGTGTAGACGCTCATGACCCGGCCGCGCAGATGGTCGGGGACGGCCAGCTGGATTGTGGTGTTGCCGGTGGCGGCCATCAGGATGGAGCCGAAACCGATCAGGACCATGAGCACCAGCGCCACCGGGAACTCGCGGGTGACCGCGAGCGCAAGCGATGCCGCACCGAGGATCAGTGCGCCCGTCGCGAGCCGGACCGCTCGGGGCCGGCCGCCGATCACCAGCCGGACGGCCGCCAACAGCGACCCGACACCGGACGCGGCCATCAGGAAGCCGTAGCCCGCTGCGCCGCTCCCCAGGTCGTTCTGGGCGAAGGCCGGGATGAGGACGTTGAAGTTCATGCCGACCGTGGCCACGACGCCGACGGTCACGACGGCGAGCAGCACGATCTGGGTCTGTCGGACGTACTGCAACCCTTCCTTGAGATTGCGCACGACCGCCCGGGCCGAGTCCGGTCGGGCGATCCGGTTCGGCACATGCAGCGCGTTTTCGTCCATCAGGCGCAGCCCGACGATGACGGCGAGGAAGCTGACGGCATTGATGGCGAACGCTGGCCCGACTCCGAACGCAGCGATCGCCAGGCCGGCCAGCGCCGGGCCGATGACGCGGGCACCGTTGAACATCGCGGAGTTGAGGGCCACGGCGTTGCCGATATCCTCGCGGCCGACGAGTTCGATCGAGAACGCCTGGCGGACCGGCATATCGACCGCATTGGCGATCCCGAGGAGGAACGCCAGCACGAGGATCATCCAGACCTGGACGACACCAGCGACCACGAGCACGGCCAGGATCGCCGCGAGGACCATCATCGCCGTTTGCGTCGCGATCAGGACGCGGCGCTTCGGCATGGCGTCCGCGGCGACGCCCGCGAACAGGCCGAGGACGATGACCGGAAGGAACTGCGCGGCCGACACGATGCCCAACCAGATGGGGTCGTGGGTCAGCTCGAGGACCAGCCAGGCCTGCGCGACCTGCTGCATCCAGGTGCCGACCAGGGAGATGGCCTGGCCACCGAAGAAGAGCCGGTAGTTGCGATGCTGGAACGCGCTCATGGCGTCGGATCGGATGAGCCGGCGCGGGCTCAGCGAGTCGCGGCCGATCACGACCGGCCGCCGTTCTTGGTGCCGTCGTCGGGCGTCGCAGAGGCGCGCTCGGGATGCGGCCGCGGTCCGCCGTCGAGTTCGGCAAGATGCGCGTCAAGGTGCTCGGCACGCGCCCGGGCCTCCTCGATCATCGTGGCGAGTCGGGCGGCCTTCGTCTCGAGGATCTCGATCTGGTGCTCCGTCCGGGCGCGGGATTCGACCAGGAGCGTTCGGCGTTCGTCGGGATCGCCGGTCTGGCGGTAGCGTTCGCGGTTGCGCTCGCGTGCGGCGTCATCCTCGAGCAGTTGGCCGATCTGGGCGAGAGAGAAGCCGGCGTCGTCGCGCAGGCTCCGGATGAACTGGAGCCGATCGAGATCCGAGGCGTCGTAGAGGCGGTAGTCGCCATCCGAGCGTGCGGCCGGCGCGAGCAGGCCGATCTCCTCGTAATAGCGGATCGCGCGGGTCGTCAGGCCGGTCTCGGCCGCAACCTCGTTGATGCGAAGGAGCGGCGTAACTGCGGCACCGGCATGCGCGGGCAGGGTCGGCCGGTTGGGGGTGTGGGCACGCGTCATTTCCCCGTGATGATAGCAAACCTTGACGTTCACGTAAAGGTCAG
>JANMBS010000348.1:0-3637 GCA_031360525.1 Thermomicrobiales bacterium | reverse complement strand
CCCGATGAACCGCGCGACCTTGGCGCGAGCCCCCTCGTAGGCCGCCGTGGACCGCTCGCCGATCTCGTAGATCCCGCGATGGACATTGGCGTTGTACTCGCGATAGAACGTGTCCACGGCCTGTATGACGACCGCGGGCTTCTGGCTCGTCGACGCGGAATCGAGGTAGATGAGCGGCTTGCCGTGGACGGTCGTGCCGAGGATCGGGAAGTCGCCGCGGATCACGTGCGGATCGAACGCGCGGACCGGGGGAATCGACGCGCCTGCGGGGATCGCGGGGATCGCGGCGCCCGCGGTGCCTGTCGGCTGAGACGTGACCGTCATCGCGTCGGGCCCGCCTAGCGGGCGCTCTCCACGGCTTCGAGCTCAGCGCCCGCCGGCGCCTTCGGGACGAGCAGGGCCTCGTCGGGCAGGTCGGTCGTCAGGCCGGCCTCACGGAGGATGGGGCCGTAACCCTCGTCCTCGAGGCGCAGGGCGAGGTCCTTGCCACCGCTCTTGACGATGCGGCCCTCGGCCAGGACGTGGACCTGGTCGGGCGTGATGTAGTTGAGCAGGCGCTGGTAGTGGGTGATCAGCAGGACGCCGAGGTTCGGGTTGAGCATCGCGTTGACGCCCTCGGCCACGATCCGCAGGGCGTCGATGTCGAGCCCGGAGTCGGTCTCGTCGAGGATCGCCATCTCGGGCTCGAGGACGGCCATCTGGAGCATCTCCAGGCGCTTCTTCTCGCCACCCGAGAAGCCCTCGTTGACGTAGCGGGCGGCGAAGCCCTCGTCCATCCGGAGCAGCGCCATCTTCTCGCGCATCATGTTCCGGAAGTCGCGCATCGAGACGCCACCTTTGACCGCGTCGGTCGGGTCGATGTCGGGGTTCTTGTCGATGCCCTGGAGCTTGGCGTTGAGCGCGGAGCGGATGAACGACGCGACGCTCAGGCCTGGGATCGCGGTCGGGTACTGGAAGGCGAGGAACATCCCGAGGCGGGCCCGCTTGTCGGGCGACAGCTTGAGGATGTCGCGGCCCTTCCACAGGACCTCGCCGCCCTTGACGACGTAGGCCGGGTGGCCCATCAATGCGTAGGCGAGGGTCGTCTTGCCGGAGCCGTTGGGGCCCATGATGGCGTGGACCTCGCCCTTCCCGACCGTCAGGTCGATCCCCTGGAGGATCTCGTTGTCGGGGGCGGCGATCGGCGCGACACGCAGGCCGCGGATGATGAGCTGCCGGTCGTCAGCGGTGTCGGTGGTCACGAGGTGGTCACGGCTCCCTGGAGTGGTGTCGGCTGGATGGGGGTGGGGCCTGCCGCCTCGGGGATGCGCGGCGGGACGAGGTCGGCGAGGGTCATCGAGTCGAGCGCGCCGGCGACCGCGTCGCGCACCCGCACCCACCGGACGTTGACGGTGCAGCGGGAGCTGCGATCACACAGAGTGGCGTGCTCGGGGTCGTCGCTGGCGCACATCATCGGGGCGATCGGGCCCTCGAGCGCGCGCAGGACCTCGGCCATCGAGATGGTCTCGGGCGGCCGGGCGAGCTCGTAGCCGCCATGCGCGCCGCGCGTGCTGGTGACCAACCCGGCCTCGCGCAGGCTGACGACGAGCTGCTCGAGATAGGCCCGCGGAAGGTCCTCCTCGGCGGCGATCTCGGCCAACGAGGCCGGACCGGTGCCAACGTGGCGCCCGAGCTGGACCATCAGTCGGACGCCGTACTCACCCTTCGTCGAGAAGGCGATCGCCCCACTGCCGTGGTAGGCCGGGCGGTGGATCGGGGCGGGTGGCGTCGGGAGCTCGATGGCCTTGGTGGTGGCGGTCAGGGGAACGTCCTCATATCCGAGTGATTTCGTCGGGATTGAGTGTAGGACGGGGCTGGAGAGGCGTCAATCGGGCACGGGGGTAGTAGATACGGGCTTCCGAAGTTGCCGCCGACGTGACTACCAACCCGTACATGATCAGCGCCGCCCCAATCAGACAGATCGTGGACCACGCCCCGGTCGGGTCGTAGCTGTACTGACCTTCGAAGCCACCTCAATCGACCGGCTCAGCCCGCGGCCCCTCTGCCCGCGATAGTCTGCCTATCAGGTGCGTCCAGATGGCTCTGACGGGCGACTTCGATGACCTATCGCCATCGTGACGAGCGACGTGAGCATCAGCGCGGCGGCAAGGCCGAAGGCAAGCGCCGGGCTCACGAGCGTCCAGACCAAACCGACCACAGCCGATGCGATGAAGTCACCCGCTGACTGGATCCCGGCCAGAAGCCCGAAGGCCGAGCCCCGCAACTCGCTCGGAGCGAGGGCCGCGACCGCCGCGTTCTCCGCCGTCTCAGCTGCACCGATGCCGATCCCCGCCAGGACGAACGCCAACCCCAGGATGACCGTGCCCGATCCGGTCGCGAACAGGAGGTAGGCGAGCGCGAAACAGGCCACCCCGACAGCGAAGACGACGCGCGGACCGTAGGCGTCCGCTAGCCGTCCCGCGGGCACCGCGGCGAGTGTTGCCGCGACGTTGTAGCCGACATACAGGGCGATGCCGATCGTCGTGGCGCCGTCGGTCCCCTGGCTCGGCGCGAGGAGCTCGGTCGTGCGCAGGATCAGCAGGGTCGCCGCGACGTTGCCGGCCTCGAACAGGGTGACCGAGACCAGCAGCCGGCCGAGTGGGCCACGCAGGAGCGGCCGGACCACGATGCGGACTGGTGCCGTGTGCCGTTCCTTCGGGCGCTGGAGATGACGGACCGCGTAGACGATCGCGAGGGCGGCTAGCAGCCCGGGGATGACGGATAAGAAGATCGCTTGGCGGAGGCCGATGACAGCCACTAGGCCAAGCGCCACTATCGGCCCGACGACTGCGCCCGCATTGTCCATCGCCCGCTCGAAGCCGTACGCCCGACCGTATGCCGCCGGTTCCACGGCGTCCGCCAGAAGTGCGTTGCGCGAGGGTCCCCGGATCCCCCGAGCCGTCCAAGCGGCGGTCCGGAAGATCGCCACCTGCCAGACGGCCGTCGAGATGCCGATCAGGGCAGACAGGATCGCGGTCAGGGTGTAGCCACCGACCGCGATGGAGCGCCGCCTCCCGGGATCGTCGGCGAGTGCTCCGCCGGCGACCTTGGCCACCCCGCTGAGCGCGTCGGCGATGCCCTCGATGAGTCCAAGCGCCGCGGCCGGCGCCCCGAACACGGTGGTGAGGAACGAGGGCAGCAGCGCCGTCGGGATCTCGTGCCCCAGATCCGACAACAGGCTCGCGAGTCCGATTCCGCGGACACCCGGGGTAAGCCACGGCTGCCGGGTCAGCGGCGGTTCGGTACCAGTGACCGGCACTGTCTCATTCACAGCCACACCATCGGACTATCTCGGTCACAAATTCCTGTCGCTGTCGGCTCCGTTCGTACGGTAGGCGATCACTTCGACCCGCTCGAGAGTGATCAATCCGTCGCCGACCATGCCGGCGAGCTCGGGGAGAAGGGCCCGAACGCGGTCCTCCTGATCGACGAGCTCGACGAGGACCGGCAAGTCGCTCGATAGCGACAGGATCCGCGTGGTGTGAAGGTGTTGTTTCGCGCCGAAGCCCTCCATGCCGCGCAGGACTGTCGCCGGCCATTCCTCGCTCGCGGAGGAGGTGGACGATCGCCTCGTAGAGGGGCCGACCGTGCCAGTGGT
>JANMBS010000237.1:0-2010 GCA_031360525.1 Thermomicrobiales bacterium | reverse complement strand
CGAACGGGTAGTCGGCGAGTGGCACGAGGGTGTTGCGGAAGTAATCCGCGCCGTAGTCGAAGTTGTGGTTGCCGAGGCCGTCGATGTCGATGCCCATCAGGTTCATCGTCTCGATGGTCGGCTTGTCGCCGAAGAAATTCGAGATCGGCGGCGTCGCCCCGATGGAGTCACCGGCGGCCATGGTGATCACCGGGGCCCCGACCCCACCGGACCGGACGGCTTCCGCCGTGTAGGTGTCGAACCACGTCTTGAGGAACGCCGCGCCCCCGATCGGGAAGGCGGCGTTGGTGGCAGGCGCGACGAGGTTGTCGGCCGTGTCGGTCAACGGCGTGAGCTGGCCGTGGTAGTCGCTGATGTCGAGGATCGTCACCTCGCGCAGCGGATCGGCACCCTGCAGGATGTCGTAGAGGATCGCCCCGCGCGCGTTCTGCGGACCGGGGACGTTCATCAATAGGGCGAGTGTCGGCGCGATATCGATCGCGCGCAGGTTCGGCACCTTCTTGGCGAGGGCCTTGACGCCCGGGCCGCTCATCACGAACGTTGCGTGCATGTTGATGTTGTTCGCCAGGTCGACCAAGTTCGGCAGGTAGCCGTGCTGGCCGAAGAAATGTGACAGGGCGATGGCCCGGCCGTTCGTCCCCGCGTCCGATTGGTAGGGCGGCCGGGTGACTACGACGACATCGCCGCTGCGGTTCGGGTGGAGCGAGTCGGAGCCGTCGACGTTGCGCAGCTCCTCCTTGTTCATGATCTTGTGGATCACCTGCTTGCCCGGGTTCGTCGGGTCGGTCACGGCCTGGAACGCTTCCCGTACCGCGGTCCGGACCTGGGCGTAGGTCACCCCGGCCGGCAACGTGGTGTTGACGTACACCTGGATCGTCCCGCCGGCCCAGCATGCCTTGGCGAGGTCCGTCGTGGCCGCGCCGCAGTTGGACGCATTGGCGTTGCTCGCGTGGAGCTTGATCGTCTGTGGCGTGCTGGGTGCGGGCGGGGAGGAGACGATGGTCTTGTCGAAGAGAACCTTGTTCGCGTTCAGGGCGTACCACTGCGGCGCGAACCCGTGGTCGGAACCGGCGAACGTCGTCGGGTTGCCACCCATCAGGCCCCGCGTGATGCCGAGCTTCTCATCCGCGTCCTCGTAGGCGCTGCGGATGTACGCCTCGCGGACCGCGACGCGGTTCGCCTTCGGGGCGTCGCTGCACACGACATCGGAGAACTTCGGGGCGGCGTCGTAGCACGGGTTCGGGTCGCCATCCGCGTCGGTCGGGGACACGAGGCCCATGAACTGGTGGGAAACCTCGTCCGTGAACGGGTAACCGACCATCGCGAGCTCCGTGTCTGGCTGGAGCGTGCCGAGGATGTAGTAGATCACCTGGAGGCTGTAGGCACGCTCGAGGTCGCGGCCCTGCTCGATGTACGTGTCCTCGTCGACGACGCCGGCCTCTTCGGGTGCGAAGTCGGCCGCTGCCCACGGAAGGATGTTGTCGGCGATGTGCTTCTCGAGCTTGTCCTCACCCGCCCCGCCGGTCGGCAGGCCGTCGCACGCCGTGCCGCATTTGGCGATCGCGCGCGCGAGGGACGTGTCGTAGAGCTTGAACTGCGTGGCGTCCGGCGCCAGGGAGATGAGCTTGATGTAGTGGCCCACCGTCTGGTTGGTGCGAGTGCCGATGAGCCCATTGGCCCCGGTGTGCTTGAGAGGCAGGAAGTCACCGACCTTCAGGTCGAGTGACGGGCTCGCGCCGGTCTTGCCGACGGGACTGACGACGACGTGGTCGTAGTTGGCGCCGCCACCGGTGACGCTGTCGTAGAAGTACACGTTGTAGACGCGGTTCGGGTTCAGTGCGGGGCTCGTTGAGTTGATCGTCCAGGTCGTCTCCTTTGGCGTCGCCGCGGGATCGCCGGTCGGAACGCCGGTCCAACCGCTGGCCGGCACGACGGCGGCGACCTGATAGGTCACGCCGAAGAACGCCGAACCGGCCTGCTCGACCGGGTCCGCGGCGCCCACCAGGACGC
>JANMBS010000175.1:0-9622 GCA_031360525.1 Thermomicrobiales bacterium | reverse complement strand
CCGAACCAAGCACGGCGCCAACCGCCTCGCCACCCAGCTCGAGCACGACGGCATCCTGGCGACGGCGATCCACGGCAACAAGAGCCAGCCCCAGCGGGTCCGGGCTCTGGCCGACTTCAAGGCCGGCCGGTTCGCGATCCTGGTCGCGACAGAGGTCGCGGCCCGGGGCATCGATATCGACTCGCTGCCGCATGTCGTCAATTTCGAGCTCCCGATGGTCCCCGAGGACTATGTCCACCGGATCGGACGGACAGGGCGGGCGGGTGTCGACGGCGATGCCGTCTCGCTCGTGTGCGTCGACGAACTCAAGCTGCTCAATGACATCGAGCGGGTGCTCGGTCGTGGCATCCCGCGCGAGACGATCCCGGGCTTCGAGCCTGATCCGCGGATCCGCCCAGAGCCGATCCTTCGCGGCGGGTTGGGTGGATCTCGGCCCTCGCGCTCGATGTCCGGCGCCGGCGCGCCACGACACGGCGGAGCGCCCCGCCCCGGCGGCGGTCCCAGGCCCGGGGGCGGACACCGTCCGGTTGGCGCCCCGCGTCCGGCGAGTATGCCGGCCGAGGCCGGCGCTCCCCGGCACGCAGCGGGCCCGGGGCCTCGGCCCGGTGGCCCTCGACCCGCCGGCGCACGGCCCGGCGGTTCACGCCCTGGGAATCGAGGCGCCGGTTTCGCCGGTCCGCGTCGACCGGGGCAGGGGATCGGCAACGGCGCGGGGCCGCGACCGGCCTCCGGTGGTCAGCGATCCGGACCGCGCACGGGCGGTGACGGACCGTCGCGCGCGGACGGGCGAGGCGGCGGCTACGGACAGCCACGACCGACGAACCAGGGATCGGTCATGCCCGGCGAGCGTCTCGCCCGCCAAGGCGGCCGACCCTAAGGGAGACGGGTCGCCAGCCCCTCGGAGCTGTTGATGACCAGGAGTACCCTTCGTGATGGACGGCGATGGATCGTCGCCGAACTGATTCGCGCAGGCGACCAGCTCGGCCGTGGAGGTCCTGGTTAAGCGGCGCTCTCCCGCCGACGGTCTGGATACGGCAGAATCCCGGACCATGATCGTGCGGATCGTCTACGGCACGGATGATGGAGCGAGCCATGATGCCGCCACGCCCGACGGGTCGGCGGCTCGCGCGCGCCTTGCACGAGCCGCGGCGAAGGTCTCCGGGCTGGAGACCCTGATCGTCGGCTGGCGGGTTCTCACGGACGGGGTGCCGGAACCGACAGCCACCGCCGAGGTGCGCAGGTCCTGCGTCGTCGTGCTCGTCTGGCTCGACGTCGGGTCCATGGTCGCCGCGACGCCGGACGAGGCGGGGTTCCTGGGCGACCGGCTCGGGCTGCAGATCAACGTCGATCGGGGCGACACGTACGAGGTCATGAGCCGCACGTTCGGCTCGCTGCCGACGCCCTCGGCCGCACTGCGAATCCTGACGCTCCGGGCACGACCGAGCGTGGAGGCCACGCTTTTCGAGCGGTTGCGCGACATCCAGACGCGCTTGACGGCACATGGCCTGATCGCCTCGCACGTGGCGCGGCGGGTCGCCCGCGATGGGATCGAGGCACTCGTGATCAGCGTCTGGAGCGACGACGCCGCGATCGAGGCGGCGACCAAAGGCAGGACCGATCGCCCGGCCTTCGGCGAGGAGCTCGAGCCCTGGCTCGACTCGGTCGCGATCGAGACCTATCGGGCGGTGGAGATCGCTCCCCGTCTGCCGATGTCCTCGGGGCCGCCGATCGTGGTCCTGGACGGAGCCCGCCGGATCGTCGACTTGACGCCGGCCGCTGCCGCCATCCTCGGGCAGACGCAGGACGAGGCCGTCGGGATGTCTATCGATCCGATCGGCGTGTCCGGCGGCCCGGTTACGCCCGATGACTGGCTCCGCGCCCGCCCGGACGGCGGGACCGACGACGACGTCGGCGAATCCGCTTGGCCGCTCCGTCCGAGCGGGCAGGTGATGATCCGTTGGCGACTGCGGCGCGACGTCCCGGTCCCCGGCCGCCACACCCTGCTGGTGCACCGCCGGCACGAGCCCGAGCCATCCGCCGAGGCGCTCGATACCGCTTTGGCGGAGGCGTTCCCGCCAGAACGAGGCTGACCAGCGGAAGGCCCCCGGCGCGACGCGCCGGGGGCCTTGACCGTGCCTGGGGGATCGCTGCGTCGGATCGCGACGCACGGGGGAAACCTAGTTCGCGGCGCCGTGCTTAGCGTGCTTGTGGCCATGGGTCTTGAGCGCCCTGGCGGCATCCCTGGCCTCGCGGGCGGCCGACTTGGCGGCCTCCCTCTCGGCCTTGGCGGCCTTGTTCGCTTCGCTCACGGCACCACCGTGGTTGCAGTTCTTGCCGCCGACGACGTCCGAGTGGGCGAGCTCGGTATGCGTCATCGGCGCCAGGACGATCGGCGTCCCAGCGGCACGTGCGGCCTCGCACGCCGCGCGAGCGGCATCCTTGGCAGCGTCACCCGCGGCGTCTTCGTCTGCGTCCGGGGCTTCCTCGGAGCAGTCCGCGGCGACGGTCGCCTCGCCGGTCGAGGTTTCGTTCGCGGCATGGTCCGAATCCTGGTCGGACTCGTCTTCGTCGGTCGCGGCCTCAGGTGCCTCGGCGTCGTCGCACGTGTCGCCCGAGCTCCGGGCAACCATGCTGACGTAGCCGCCGTGGTTGCAGTTCTTCCCGCCGACCCAGCCGCTGTGGGCCGCCTCGGTGGTCGAGATCACGCCATCGGCGTTGACGTCGGCGGCGGCCATCGCGGCGGTCGCCAGAGCGGCGTCGGCCGTGACCCCGGTCTCGCAGTCGTCATCGATCCCGTTGCCGTTCAGGTCCTCGAAAGTCGCGAGCGTGGACGGCGTCGTGTCGTCGACGAGCGTCGCCGCTGCTGCAAGGCCGGTCATCGACAGGGCAAGGAGCACGGCTCCGCCCCCCGCCAGCCACTTTGAACGCACGTTCTTCAACATCGATGTATCTCTCCCTCGCCCCGGACTCAGTGTGTGCCCCGGCATTTGCCGAGGCTGGGATGATTCCCTGGCCGAGTATCGACGGGTTCTGGCGGCAGGCCGAGCCGTACCTTCGTTCCATGTCGGAGGACCTGACCCGGGATCGCGGGCGGGAGCGGTGCACATTGGCGCGGACCGGTGCGGTGCGAAGGGTCACCGTCAGATCGCGGCGGTGCCAGCGGTCGACACCCGGCCGCCGTCACGGGACTCGCGCCGCGACAACCTCCAAGTACGCCTCGATCTCGGGCACGGACCGGAGCGCCCGTTCGAAGTAGTCGTTGACGGCCGCCAGGGCGGCATCCTGGATGCCGCTCATCTCGTCGGTCCGCTGGGCGTGAGACTCGCGCGCCTGGAGCGAGTTCCGAAGGCTCAACAGGTGCGCGACCATCGTCGCCTCCGTCGGTCCGTCGAGCGCCTGGATCGCCGACATGATCAGCGCGTCGCATTGGGCGACCATCGCGTCGGTGCCGAATACATCGCCGGATGACGCGGCGTCGTCGAGCGTCCGTATCAGCGCGGAGACCTGGTACAGGGCAGTGACGGGCTCGTCGAACAATTCGCGGATGAACGCCGCCTCGCGGTACCTGCCGTTCATCCGGAAGACGTTGTACATGCGCCGCGCGGCCTTGCCGTAGTTCGGTTCCTTGACGGTGTACTTCCAGACCTCGTGCTCGAGCGTCTCGACGTAATCGTCGACCGAATCGGCCGACAATTCCTTGACCAGGCGCGAGAAGAGCGGGATCGAGTCGGCCTCGAGGTAGACCTCCTGGTAGTACGGATCGAGGAACCCGTCGAGCGGCACGATCGAACCGTCAGGCGCCTCCCAGGTCGGGTCGAGGACGTTGCTTGCATTGGCCAGCTGGCGGCGCGTGCTGTCGGCGATGACCCAGTCGAGCTTGCACCAGCCGGGCTCGCGCGAGGCCTCCTCCCACGTGTAGACACGTGGCGTGCCGTCCTCGAGGGTGACCTCCATCTGCCCGGCCCGGATCTCCTCGAGCGTCCACGACATCGGCGAGCGGGCGGCAACCGGACTGCCGGCCTTGGTCGCGGTGACGGGATGCGAGCCGAACTTGACCTCCCAGAGCCGATGGGTCGGCCCGCTCGCGGTATCGAGCGCCTTCTGGCGGATGAGGTCGGCCAGGATCGCGCAGGCCGCCTCGCGCGTGTCGGCCGTGATGTGGACGCGCTCGAAGAAGTCGCAGTCGGCCGGGAACGTGTTGATCTTGCTCTGCGCCGCCGAACCCGAGATGGACAGGGCAGTCAGGACCTGCGGTGGGCGATCCTCGAAGCCCACGACCTTCGACATCTCGCGGAACCGGGCCAGGTCGGCCGGTCCGAAGTCGAGCATCGTCACCCGATGGCCGTAGACGCCACTCTCGATGTTCACGACGAGCTCGCCGCCGCTCGCCTCGGTCTTCATGGCGGCGACCCACTCGGCGGCCTCGTCCGCGTCGAGTTCCACGCCGAAGCGCGTCGCCGACGCCACGACGCGGGCGATCGCCTCTTGGTCCGAATCGGTCTCCGTCGCCATGCCGGCTCCTCCTCTCGCTCGTCCAGTGTAGGACCGCGATCACCGAGTCCAAGCTTCAGACACGATTCTCGTGCTCGCAGCCGATGGTCCGGTTGACTGTTGGGTGGATAAGGGCATACTCGGAGCGACGGGCCCCGGCAGCTGAAACCTTTTGGCAACGACGCTCGACACATATGAGGTGTCGCTTTGCGTCGCCCATTTCTCCCCCGATCCCTGGCCATCTCCCTGACCGCCGCTGCGTTGCTGCTCGGCTCCCTCTCGATCGCTGGCTCTGTCAGCGCGGCGACGAAGGTCGCCCCGACAACGACCTGCGCCAACGGCATGGACAACAGCGGTGGGCTGGGCCTGATCTGTCAGACCACCATCGTCAACACGTTCACCGCCAACGGCGCATCGTCGAGGACCACGGTCCGCGAATGTCACGGCGCGGCCGGTGCTCCCACTGCCTCGTGCAATACCACGGTCTGGCGCATGAGCCGTGCGGTCACCAACGTCAACCAGTGCAACGACTCGATCAACGGCGGTGGCGGCACGCTCCGCTGCAGCGTCAAGGTCACCAACAACTTCGTCGGACGCAGCGCGGGCGCATCGACCTCGACCACGAACCAGTGTGTGGGATCCGGCGACGGGATCGCGAACGATTGCGATCCATTCCCGGCAAGCACGACCGGCGCGACGATCACCCAGTGCAATGGCTCGGCCAACGGTGGGACGCTCGTCCAACTGAAGTGCACCGCGACCGGCACCATGTCCTCGGTTGCCAGTGTCCGGATCAACCAGTGCAATGGCTCGGCCAACGGGGGTGGCGCTCTTGTCATCTGCTCGGCCGACATCTCGAACCACCGGATCCGCGCGGCCGCTGCTGCCGCGCCTTCCGCCTCCACGCCGACGGCTCCGCCGACCGACGTGGTCGTCACGGCGACAGATTCCGCACCGACCAGCCCGACCCCGTTCTTCCTTCTGGGGCTTGGCCTCGTGGCCTTCGCGTTCGTCGGCCGCCGGAAGTCGAGGACCGGCACCCGCTAACGTCTATCAGGTTTCGGCCGGCAGGCTTGTCGCTTCGGCGACGACTGCCGGCCGTTCCATGTCGGCCGACGGCTGGTGTTCGGAGCCCCGAAGAGTCCGTACCAGCGCGTGCGGTACCCTGTCCTTGCCGCGGGCGGGAGTAGCTCAGTTGGCAGAGCGGCAGCCTTCCAAGCTGCATGTCGCGAGTTCGAACCTCGTCTCCCGCTCCACTTCCCCTGATCACATGCGAGCAAGCAGCTCGCTCTTGTTCGCCTCGCTGGCGCCGCCACGCGCGGCTGCTCGGCCGGGGGCCGCAGCATCCAGGCACACCGGGGTCGTGGTGTTCGGGCGCACCGATTTCGGTCGCGGGACGCGTCAGCCCGGGACCTTTGGGGGACCCCGATGGTACCCTCGGCCCTCCCCGGACTGGTTGAGGCAATCGAGGTCACCATGCGCCACCGATCGATCACCGTTCTCACCGCCAGCGCCATCGCGCTCCTCGTCCTGGCGCCTGCCGCCCTCGCGACCAAGCCGCCGGCGACAGGCTCCACCGGTTCCGGCACGGTCTTCTTCCCGAATCCTGTCGCCCAGCTGGGGATCCAGACCTTGACCGATCGGAAGGATTCCGATTACGCGGCCCTCCAGCCTGCGTACCGCCACGTCACATTGACGAACCTCGATGGCAGCGGCTTCCTCTTCGGCGACTGGGCAAACATCCGGGGTGCGACAGGCACTCCAGCGTATTCACCGACCAATTCGTTCCATTACCACCGCAACGACGACCGGTTCGAACAGGTGATGGCCTATTACTGGGTCACCGAGTCCCAGAAGTACATCCAGTCGCTCGGTTTCGGCAGCACGCGGCGAGCCGTCAACATGGAATCACAGGACGTCCGCACCAACCAGTACGGCGTCGACAACTCGTTCTCGTGGGACAAGCACGACTACCTGCGCTTCGGCAAGGGCGGTGTCGATGACGCCGAGGACGCCGAGGTCATCCTCCACGAATACGGCCATGCGATGCAGGACTCGCAGGTCGCCGGATTCGGCGCCGGGCCCGAGGCCGGCGGGATCGGCGAGGGCTTTGGCGACTACTGGGCGGTGACGGTCTCGAATGTCATCGCCCCAACGGCCGACACCCCGTGCGTCGCCGACTGGGATTCCGTCTCGTACACCTCGACCGTGCCGCATTGCCTGCGCCGCGTGGACACCGCCGCGCACTACCCGGAGGACCTCGGCGGCGAGGTCCACCGCAACGGCCTGATCTGGGCACGTGCCCTGTGGGACATCCGGCAGGCACTGGGCCACGTCAAGGCCGACACACTGATCCTCCAGGCACAATTCGCCTTCGATCCCGCCACGACGATGCCGGCCGCGGCGACTGCGACCGTGGCGGCCGCCCAGACTCTGTACGGGAATGCATCCGCCAACACAGTGAGGGCCGCATTCGTGGCTCGCGGGATCCTCTAGGGCCGACCACCAGGACGACGGCGCCGTCGCGGTCCGCCGCCGGTCCGGCAAGGGCCCACGCGCGGCCCGTTTCGGGAACCTCGGCTATCGTCGGCGCGTGACCGACCAGATCGACCCTGCACCGCCCCCGCCTGACGAGGGCCGGCTCGTCGGCGAGCGCTACAGGCTCGGTGAGGTCATCGGCGTCGGCGGGATGGCGACCGTCCATCGGGCCGTCGACACCAAGCTCGACCGGACCGTGGCGATCAAGCTCCTCCGCCGCGAGGTCATCGCCGACCCGGACATCGCGATGCGCTTCCGGCGCGAGGCCCTCGCGGCCACGGTCCTGCGCCACCCGAACATCGTGGCCTGTCTCGAGACCGGCACGGACGATGGCCAGCCCTTCCTGGTCATGGAGCTCATCGAGGGCGAGGACCTGGTGGCCCGACTCCGCCGGGCGGGTCGATTGTCACCGTCCGAGGCGGCCAGGATCGGGCTCGACGTCGCCCGGGCGCTCGGCGTCGCGCACATCCGCGGGATCGTCCATCGGGACGTCAAGCCGGGCAACATCCTCCTCGCGCGCGACGGCCGCGCGATGGTCACGGATTTCGGCATCGCCCGCCTTGCGGCCGACACCGAGGGTGCCATCCCGGGCACCACGCTCGGCTCGGTCCACTACTTCAGCCCGGAGCAGGCCAAGGGAGACACGACGACCGGCGCCTCCGACGTCTACAGCCTGGGCCTCGTGCTGTACGAAGCACTCACCGGACGACGGGCATGGACCGGCGAGACGACGGCCGCTCTGGCAGCGGTCCGGATCGGTGCCGAGGCGCCCTCGCCCCGTGCCGTCCGGCCGGAGATCCCCGCAGCGCTCGACGCCGTCGTGGTCCGGGCACTGGACCCTGAACCCGTCCGGCGGTTCGCCAGCGGGAATGCCATGGCTGCCGCCCTCGAGCCGATCGCCTCACGACCCGACCCGTCGAGCCCGACGGTCTCGGTCCCGACCGCGACCCTGGCCGCCGGCACCCCTGCACGCCCGGTCGCGGCCATCGCCCCGCTGATGCCACTTCCGTCCGCCTCGGGCCCGGTCCGTCCGGCAGGCGTCACCGCGGGTCGCCGTGCGTCGCCCGCGATCGCGGGACCGCTGCTCTTCCTGGTCGTCGTCGCGGCCGTCGTCGCCGGCGGACTGTTCGTCGCCTCGCGTCCCGGTCGAGTGGATTCGGGCGGCGTCGCGTTCGCCACGATGACGCCGAGGCCGACTCGGACGCCGACCCCGACCGCCAGGCCGACCCCCGTTCCGGTCGTCAAGCCGACCACCGCAGCCAAGCCCACGCCCGTCCCGAAGGCGACCCCGAAAGCGGCGGCCGGCGCGGTCCGCGACCTGTGCGATCCGATCCTGGGTTTCGCCTGTGGACTCGAGAGGGGGACCTACGAGCCGTCGCGGTTCGAGCCCCCCATCCGCTTCAAGCTGCGCGACGGCTGGTCGACCTCCCTCTGGGTAGCCGACCTGATCACGCTCGGCCGGCAGGAGGGCGGCCTGACCGTCGCCAGCCGCCTCACCGGCGTCTATCCCAACGGCGACGCGACCGATGCGCCGCGGTCCGCCCGCTCCCTCGTCGACGTGTTCATCGGGACCGATGGGGTCGCCGCCGGCCGACCGGCCAACCGACGGATCGACAAGCAACCTGCGACCGTGGTCGACCTCGACCCGACCGGACCGGATCCGGTCGCCCTGTTCTCGACCAGCAGCCAGACCTTCTACCTCGAGCCGTCGGCGACCACGCGGATCATCGTCATCGATGCCGAGGGTGGGCCCGTCGTCGTGGCCATCGAACCGGGCGCGGACTCGACGCTCGAGGCCGTTCTCAAGGAAGCCCAGCGGGTCGTCGACAGCCTGCGCTTCCGCTGACGGCATCGCGAGGTGCCCGCCCGGGTACCCTGAAAACGCATGAGCCTCATTGCCCTTCGAGACCTGACCAAGCGCTATCCAGGCGGAGTGACCGCGCTCGACGGGCTCACTCTCGAGTTGGAACCCGGGATCATCGGCCTGGTCGGGGCCAACGGCGCAGGCAAGAGCACGCTCATCAAGATCCTGCTCGGCCTGCTCGAGCCGACATCGGGCGAGGCGACGGTGATGGACCTCGACGTGCGGACCGAGGGCACGACGATCCGCCAGTTCGTCGGGTACATGTCGGAGTACGACTGCCTCCCGCCCGACACCTCGGCGACCGACTTCGTGACCCACATGGCCCGGATGTCGGGGCTGCCCAAGGCCGCAGCGCGCGAGAGGACCGCCGAGGTCCTCCGCCACGTCGGTTTGTACGAGGAGCGCTACCGGGTGATCGGTGGCTACTCGACCGGCATGAAGCAGCGGGTCAAGCTCGCCCAGGCGCTGGTCCACGACCCCCGGCTGCTGTTCCTCGACGAGCCGACGAATGGTCTCGACCCGGCTGGTCGCGATGAGATGCTCGCCCTGGTCCAGCGGACCGGCAAGGAGTTCGGCATCGCCATCGTCGTGGCCAGTCACCTGTTGGGCGAGATCGAACGGGTCTGCGACTTCCTCGTCGCCATCGATGCCGGACGGCTCCTGCGGGCGGCGCCGCTCGACACATTCACCGAGCGGACCGGCGTGCTGGCCGTCGAGGTCGAGGAAGGC